>CALLIG010000032.1 GCA_938009735.1 uncultured Flavobacteriaceae bacterium | reverse complement strand
TTGAAATGCCAAAGCATATCCAACAGCTATTAATACAAACCATAGTTGATGATTTATTGGGTAAAGGTGAATGCCCTAGTACTGGCGAAACCGCCATTAGAACCAATTGGGTTATGGAAGAAATGACCAAAAACTACTATTCTAAATAGATTTCTTAAGAAGGTTCAATGCAAAGCATAGAAAAGGTTCACACACATTTTAAGATTTATAAACCCTTCGGAATGCTGAGTCAGCTTTCCTCTAATAGCATCAAAGAATTAAAGAAAAAACAATTCTTGACTGCACTTTATGATTTTCCTGATGGAATAATGCCCATCGGTCGTCTTGATGAAAATTCGGAAGGTTTACTTCTAATGACAACTGATGGAAAACTCAGCGATAAAATTAACAGATCAGGAATTGAAAAAGAATACTATGCACAGTTAGACGGACTCATCACAGACGAAGCCGTAGAGCAATTGCAACTTGGTGTTGAAATTGGTTTGCATGGTAAAAAGTATCAGACCAAATCTTGTGATGCATCAAAATTAAAAACACCGTCCCTACCCGAACCTAGCCTTAAGATTAGACTTGGAAGACATCGCCCAAATTCATGGGTTCGAATCGTAGTTACCGAAGGTAAATTTCGTCAAGTTCGTAAAATGACCGCAGCTGTTGGGTTTCCTACGTTGCGCCTTGTACGTGTTCGAATTGGTGAAATAGAACTTGGTCAGCAATTACCTGGTGAGGTACGTCCACTTTTATTTTGAATGCAATTAGATTTAATGCACCTTAGGGGAAATTAAATTCAATCTTATGAAAATCGTTTGGAAAATATTACAGGTATTACTCGCACTTTTTCTAATATACGCAGGTGTTCAGCACTTTTTGAAACCAGTATTTTTCGAACCTTTTGTGCCAGCCTTTTTACCGGCTAAGACATTTATAATATATGCATCAGGAGTTGTGGAGATTCTTTTAGGGGTTTTACTAGTGATCCCAAAGTACACCAAAATGGCAGCTACTGGTATTATAATATTAATGCTCATTTTTCTACCTATACATGTTTGGGATGTTTTCTCAGAAAATCCAGCTATAGGGAGTCATACAGCAGCATTGATACGTTTGCCTTTTCAATTTTTACTTATTGGTTTGGCTTATCTAATACGTCGATTTTCGTAGTAAATAGAAATAAGTTTTTATATTTACAACATAAATTATTGTAACCTAGCGTTACGCACTTATTTTCTAGCATAAGGAAGAAAATTGGGATAATAAGTGATTTATTTATGGATAACCTCCATATACCTTAGCTAACAGAAGTTGGTTTGGTGTATGGAGGTTTTTTAATACATCAACTTTAATAACGTAAATAAAAAATAGTATGACGGTTGTTATTGAGTTAGAAAAAATAAAGGCGCTTTTAAAAAGCGTCGATGTTGTTGCAGCAATGAAAGAAGGCTTTGTGCAGTATAGCAATGAAAATACAGTTGTTCCCCCTGTTGCTGAGTTGCTTTTTGATTCTCCTCCAGGAGATGTACATATTAAATATGGTTATATTAAAAAAGATGACTTTTATGTGATTAAAATAGCATCCGGTTTTTATGAGAATTCAAAACTCGGACTTCCTTCAAGTCAAGGAATGATGTTGCTTTTTCATCAAAAAACGGGACAGCCAGTTGCAGTTTTGTTGGACGAAGGTTACTTAACAGATATCCGAACGGCCGCGGCTGGTGCATTAGCGGCCAAATATTTCGCTCCAAAAAAGATTAAGGCTATTGGTATTATTGGTACAGGTATTCAAGCAAAATTACAACTGCAATATCTTCAAAAAACTAATCCTTGTAAATCCGTTTGGGTATGGGGAAGAACGAAAGAAAATACTCAAAAATTCAAAGACGAATTAAAAGGTGATTTTGATATTCAAATTGCAAATACTCCAGCTGAAGTAGCTCAGAATTGCAATTTAATTGTAACAACGACGCCATCAGAATCTGTATTACTTAAGGCAGAAGATATTCAGCCTGGCACGCATATTACAGCTGTAGGTTCTGATACTTCTGATAAACAAGAGTTGGACGGTATGCTACTACAAAAAGCAGCTATTGTGATTGCAGATAGCATACCTCAAAGTAAAACTCGAGGAGAGATTTATCAAGCAGTTTCGCAAGGGTTCATCTCAAAAGATAAAATTGTCGAACTAGGAAAGGCTATTCAGAATACTGATTTACAACGAACTAATGATGAACAAATAACTGTTGTAGATCTTACTGGGGTTGCCGTTCAAGATATAATGATCACTACGGCTATATATGAACACTATAAATCAGATATCTAATGATGCAGTTTATAAGTAATAAAGGAGGCGGAAGCCCTGTAGATTTTGAAACCGCAATTTTAGATGGGTTTGCTGTAGATGGGGGATTATACGTACCCACTCACCTACCTAAAATATCGAAAGAACAATTAATAGCGTGGAAAGGTCTAGGATATATAGACTTAGCTTTTGAAATTTTATCGCTTTTTATAGATCGTTCTGTTATTTCAGAGACTGAATTGAAGGAAGTACTTCGAAAAGCATATGCTCCTTTTGAGAAAGATGAAGTTATTCCGTTACATAAATTAAAGTCCAAAAAGGATACGTATATCATGGAACTTTTCTATGGTCCAACAATTTCATTTAAAGATGTTGGATTAGCTTTTCTTGTGAATTTGGTAGATTTCTTTTTGAAAAGAAAAAACGAGTTTAAAACAATAATAGTAGCTACAACTGGTGATACAGGACCTGCAACTGCCCATTTTTCTGCTGGGAAGTCTAATTTGTCAGCATGGGTTTTATACCCTAAAGGATTAATTACAGAAGAACAAGAACGTCAAATGACGACCTTACCGCACGCAAACATACATCCTGTTGGCGTGTCGAATTGTCCTGATGGCTGTGATGATCTTGATCTTGTGATTGCAAAATTATATGCTAATCTACCTTTCAAAGATAAAGTGCATTTGTCAAGTGTCAACTCAATAAATTGGGGACGTATAATGATGCAAACGGTGCATTATTTCTACGGATATCTTCAAGTGGTTGATACTATTGGTAAAAAAATTAATATGTCGGTACCGTCAGGGGCTTTTGGTAATTTATGTGCAGGTGGTTTGGCTCGAAAAATGGGATTGCCTGTTGACACTTTTGTAGTCGCAAATAATACTAATGCTTGTTTACATGGAATATTTTCAAAAGGAATATTTGAAAAAAAACCAATTATTGAAACGCCTTCTTCGGCAATCGATATTTTAATTCCTTATAATTTTTGGAGGTTTTTATATTTCTGTATTGATGAAGATGCCACTAAAATAAAAGCATGGTCAGATGAATTCATAGCAACTGGTAAAGTGACTTTTGATGCGAAAACACATGCATCATACGCTGAAGGTTTTAAATCAGCAAGTATGTCTGATGAACAGACACTTGATATCATTAAACATATATATGAGACTGAAAACTACCTTTTAGATCCTCACGGGGCAGTTGCAGTAGCTGCTTTAGAAGTTTTAAAGGATTATCTAGGAGATAAGAAAATGATTTGTTTAGCAACTGCACATCCTGCAAAATTCCCAGAAGTTACCAAAGCTGCGCTTGAATTGAAAACTATGCCAGACGCTGGAAAACATGATTCCATAGAAAAGGCTAAAACCCAATGTGAGAAAGTATATTTATGTGATCACTCCCATTTAGAAGAGGCGCTTTTAAATGTTATGGAAGCTGATTGGGATTTAAAACACACCAACTAATATGTCGCACTACTCCGTTTTAAA
>CALLIG010000031.1 GCA_938009735.1 uncultured Flavobacteriaceae bacterium | reverse complement strand
AAATTTAGGTAAATTGTCAACTATAGTTCACTATAGGAGGAACGAAACGCTTAAACATTAACTGAAGAGCCGTATGATGGGAGACTATCACGTACGGTTCTGTGAGAGGTTTAGGGTGAAATTCCCTTTACCTACTCGATACTTTAAATAATTAAATATGAAAAACATCACAATTGTAATTTTTATAATAAGTTTGAATTTGGCACACGGACAAAATTTGATGGATTTTTCCGACACTACGAATTTCTCAATAATGCCTAGATATGATACATTGGATTTGAACCCCTCCGATCAATATACGGATAGTTTGACATTGGATTTGGATTGTGATCACTTTACTGATGTATGGATTGACTGTTATAAGTCACCTATTAATTATTTTCCATCTGCGAATAATATCGAAATTCAGAATTTATTAGGGTCAGATTTTGAAATGATAGTCGACGGTTCGCTGCTTCAAGCATTTAGAAATGGAGATACTGTCGATTTACAAGATGAGACAGTTTGGGAATCAAGATCTTCATTTAGAATCTTATATTTCGACGTGCTTGGTGGCCCGAATTGGGCTGGATTTTATGAAAATCATATGTATGTAGTGTTCAGAAAGAAAATAGGTGCAGAATACGGATATGGATGGATTAAATATAGTGGAAGCCCATCCCCAACATTTCTCTATGTTGAAGAGATTGCTTATTCAAATCAATTTAAGACTACAAATTCAGTTCAAATTAAAAATGATTTTGGGATTCGGATATTCCCGAATCCAGTTGAAGATTATTTGGAGATAGCATTAAGTGGGAAAAGACAAAAAACCTATGAGTGGCAGATATATAATATGAATGGTGGACTAATTGATTCAGGCATATTCAAAAGTGAATTCAATGAACTCAATTTGAGTGAAAGGAGCATAAGTAGTGGTATGTATATAATTACAATTGTAAATAACGGGCGCTTAATTGCTAGGCAAAAATTAATTAAAACATAACTAAGAGTTGATAACGGAAGCTAACATGTGACAAAACGATCATGCTTCCTTCGTCAGCACGCCGCATGTCACTGGGACGTTATGCTCAATGAAAAAGAAAGAAAAATATGATTGATTTGAGTAAATTTGCGATATGAGTTCTGAACTTGCAAAATTAAGAGACTATTCATCACTTTTTAGCAGGAAACATGGTGTTTCTTGGCTAAAGGGCAATTTTAATTCTGTTAGATCAAGAATAGAGTTGTATGATCAATCCATGAAGGAAAATAATGGGGCTACATATTTGGACTATTTAAAGAAGATTTATAAGGTTATAGAGGTGAATTACCCCAATGAATATGTAATTAAAAATTCGTTTATAAATCATTCATTGATAGATGAAATTAAAGATTCAGACTCTGTTATTTGTAGCGAATTTAGAGTAGGCAGATCTGTTGTAGATTTAGCAATGTTCAATGGGGTGTCTAAAGCATTTGAGATTAAATCTGAATTTGACACTTCTAAAAGGTTAGCAAATCAGTTAGAGGATTATAAGAAAATTTTTAATGAGGTTTATATAATTGTACCAAAATCAAAAATTGACTACTATTCTAATTTTGACAAATCCACCGGAATAATTGCCTTTCAATCAATTAAAAATCAAAGGTTTGAACTTTTTAGAAAACCTATCACGAATAAAGTTTTAGACTCTGACGAGTTGATAAATGTTTTACGGAGTAATGAGTATAAAGACATTGTAAATATCTTTTATGGCTCCTTGCCTGAAATGACAAGCTTTACACAGTATGATATTTGTAAAGAATTATTCTCTAAGATTCCGATAGAAAAACTTAATAAGATTTTTTTAGATGTTATTAAAGGGAGGAAAGAAAATACATATCTATCAAAGAATCACCATAGAGAATTCAACCAATTAAGCTTAGCAATGAAATTTAATCAGAGTGATCATAGAAAAATCGTTGCCAATTTGAAAGAAACTATTAAATTTTAAGCCATGTATTATCCTTATTTGAGAGCAAGACAATTTGAATTAATTGCGTTACGTGAACTTTCAATAGGTGGGTTGTCTCAAAAAAACGTTTTACCAATATTTGAACCTGTAAAGGGGTCAAGTAATAATTTGAGGTTGGCCAATAAAATCTTTTTTGAGAACTCTCAAAAAGCTTATCTAATATTTAATCCACTTGTAGGCGAACTGAAAGGAAAAACTGAACAGTTGGTGACCTTCTATTTAGAATTAGAAGATAAATCATTTATTCCTGCATTTCATTACCGTAACAATTCCTCAGAGATTCTAGCATGTGTAGCAACTAACAAGCTTGAAAACTGTCTATTAATTTGTGAATCAGAGACAAGTTCTGAAGATCAAGGATTTATAAACTTAATGGAAACCGAGTATTTTACATCTGTTAGTATTGAGAATCCAGATGGAAATAGATCATTAAAAAGATATCTTTTTACATTAGGAAAAGAAGTAATAGGGTTACCCATTTAGATCGCAAGCTTTAATCATTTTGTAAGTCAAAGGAGGGTGCGCTACGTATCGTTGGATTATATTGTCAAGAATTGAGCCTCGATGATTTCTACGATTAAATCGGAAAAAGTATTCATCGATGTATTTTTGAAGATTTTTCTTTTCGCAAACTGAATGTACTCCTCTTAGCCAATTCTTGAAATTTCGAATTTGAATATGGAGCATTTTAAAGTTTTGTCCATTATCACTTAATTTATGGGTCATGTTGGGATAATTTTCTTTTATAGGTTTATACCCTGACCATCCGTCTGA
>CALLIG010000030.1 GCA_938009735.1 uncultured Flavobacteriaceae bacterium | reverse complement strand
AAAAAAACTTTATTATTACGACTAAAGAAAAATCAGCGGACATATTAATATTGTCCGTTGATTTATTAAATAATTTCACTAAACACCATGTTGAAAAACATTCTTTATCTTCTTGTATTACTCTACTCCCCTATCTTATTTGCTCAAAATACTGACAGTTTACTCACATCTGTCTTTACAGCAAACAAGCTAAATACAACAGATAAAAACAATTATAATTTCTCAAAAGAATACAGCCCCAACGGTTCGACTTGGGCAATTTCAGAAGTCATTTCTGATTCCATTGTCTTTCAAGCAGAAATGGAATACCAACACCCAACAGACTCTACGAAGTCTTACCAATTGCGCATTGGTAAAGGCGGTCAAATCTACTCGCTACGAAGTGCATTCGGAGAGTCAATACCACCTCAGTGGCGCAAACCCAAACACGAAGGAGGTGATACTGTTGTCAATGCCTCCGCGCCATGGGTTGACGAAGTATGGCAGATGGTAGCCGTAGACACCAAAAAAAATAAACGAAAAAATAAAGAACACTACTTCGTACATCAAGCAGGTGTATATTCAAAAACCGAAGAACAAAAGACTCCATTTTATTCTCCTCTACTAGCGGATTTTCATGACAACAACAAACAATCTTATTCTGTAGTTAATTGGGGGCAACAAGCACATACCTCTTATAACCTTAAGACAAAACATACCTCTGACATTCTTTATTATACCTCTTACACCAATCTTGGGGATGGCATTATTCAGGTCGATGGGATGGTCTATAATTTTGGTCATGACAATATCAACCATATCAATATACCATGGGGCGGTGTTCGTATTTCATCTTTAGAACATTTCTTTGTTTCTAATCCAGATGGCACCTACACTGAAAGACTTGATCGTTTTGGTAGTAAATCAGCAAAAGATAAACTCACGAATACAGATGGTTGGATGATTTATTCAGGTGATAAAACAGGGAAAGCACCAGCCTTCGGAATGGTATTTGGAAATGACGAAACAAAAAACGAAGTAACTTTTCGCTATGGACATGCGGGACGACAAATCGAAAACAATCCTCGTGATTACAATGTATTTACAATTGCACGTAATTTTAATGACAACCCGATTAGCTTTGGAAAATCGGCTCGATTTAGGTATTTCTATGTTGTCGGAGCAAATACCGAAGAAGTCAAAAACACCATTTTAGAAAATAAATTAAATAGCTTGATTATCGCGAAAACTGATACTCCAAGCAAGAAAGAAGTAGCTAAAGTTCATTATCAAATATCACAAGAGAGCGGAGTTCTAGAGGTCACTCCTACCGATGCGTCTAAAGATGCGCTGACCTTGCGAGCACAACCTTACGCAAATAGCTACCCCTTATTTTTCATGAAGTCTAGCGACGGACGGAGAGTTATGACCTGTAACCAGTACTATTTTTCGGACTTACCGTATGATGGTCAATTACAAGAAATGAAACTTTTGGGATTTGCTGACAAGCAATATGAATTGTATATACCACCCGTAGCAGATACTTATAAAACAATAGATCCTACTTGGGAATCAATGGCCGAAAATTATCAAATTCCAGACTGGTTTCAAGACGGTAAGATCGGTGTTTGGATGCATTGGGGTGTATCGTCAGCTATCGACGAAACAAGACCTCATGACGGCTCACATTACGGACGATGGATGTATGGTAGTGAACGATTAATGCCACCTGCAAAAAATGATAGAGTTGCTCAAGCTGTTGATCGATTAAGTGCTTGGCATGTTGAGAATAAAGGCCTCTTATCAGAATTCGGATATGAAGATTTGATTGAAGATTTTAAAGCTGAAAATTTTGATGCAGACGCTATAGTAAAGCTCGCTAAAGAATGCGGTGCTCGATTTATCATGCCTGTAGCTACACATCATGACAACTTCGATATGTATGATTCTTCCTTTCCTTGGAATGCAGTCGATATGGGTCCAAAAAGGGATGTCTTACAAGAATGGAAAGATGCTGCTCAGAGGCATGGTTTAAAATTCGGCGTATCCACTCACCTTTACTGGTCACCAGGGTTTTTCAATAGTGCTCGAAAATATCAAACAGAAGGTACCCCTGAATGGAAACTTTTCAACATGGATTATGATCCAATAAATTTTAGCCATCAAGACAGTTGGAACGAACATTGGTATCAACGTTGTTGGGAATTGATTGAAAAATACGACCCCGATATGTTCAACAATGACTCGCCTTATCCGCTCATCGGTGAGCAAAAAGGTAAAGGTCTTGGAGTTAAACTATTTTCGGATTTCATCAATAGAGATTTAAAAGAAAATAACGGAAAACAAACAACCGTACTATCATTTAAAAACGCTAAACAAAACAAAGCCGCATTTACCTACAATTTAGAGCGAGGGATGTTTGGCGAAATACAAGAGTATCCATGGATGTGGGCAACGGATCTTTCTGGCAATTGGTTTTACAGAAAAGATGCTTTTACAAAAATGTCAACCTCCGTTTTGATTGGTAATGCAATAGATGCAATCAGCAAAAACGGTGTTGTAATGATTAATGTAGCTCTGAAAGGAGACGGTACACTACCCGAAAACCAAACGGCTGTATTGAAGGAATTTGGTAATTGGATTAATGTCAATGCAGAAGGTATTTACGATACGCGTCCATGGAAAATTTATGGTGAAGGTCCTTTGGAAATTCTATCAAAAAGAGGTGGCGAAAACCTAAAAGAGTATTCTGCAAAAGATGTAAGATTTACACAGAAAGAAAATACCCTATTTGCTTTTGTACTAGCTAAGCCTATAGATGATATTCATATTATGACCTTGAAAAAAGGTGGCTTATTGAATGAAAAAATTAATAAAATCACTCTACTCGGAAGTAAAGAGTGTATTGAATGGTCTCGCAATGCTGATAGATTAACTATTAACTGTCCCAAAGATTTAGAAGGACAGAGCATTTTGGGATTTAAACTTGAACTGAAATAATAAACATTGAAAAAATGAATAATCTCAAAAGCGATTTTGAAATTTTCATACAACTTCAATAACACAATTTTAAATTTGCTTAAACTACAACTCATGAAAAGTATTTTTACCAAGAGTTTATGGATATTGGTCTTAATTATTCAAAGTACATTTTTGTACTCTCAATCAAATGCCGTTACTGGTAAAGTAACCGACAATGTTGGTGAAACCCTTATCGGTGTGACCGTAATTGAAAAAGGAACAAATAATGGAACCACAACAAATCTGGATGGGGTTTATTCTTTAGACTTAGAAGCATCTAGTGCTACATTGGTGTTTTCTTACACCGGTTATAAGGATATAGAAATTGTAGCAAGCAGTCCAACTATTGATGTACTCATGGAAATTAATGTTAGTACTTTAGATGAAATTGTAGTAACAGGTATTAGAGGTGCACAATTACGTGAAGTATCCATAAGTCGAAATGCAGCTACCGTTATTGAAGCGATCACACCGGTAGATATTGGTAGTTTTTCTGATGATAATGTTGCAGATGCTCTAGAAAGAGTGGCTGGCGTACAAATAGAGAGAAATGAAGATGGGGTATCGGGAGATAGAGTGTCTATTAGAGGGATTGGACCTCAGTTTGTACAAATTACGATGAATGGTCGTACTCCTATCTCTGCGGGGAATGAAGGAAGATCAGATATGCGTAAATTTAATTTGAATATTATCCCTACCGAAATTATCTCTGGTGCTAGAATACATAAAACAACACAAGCAAAAGAAATTGCAACAGATATTGGTGGGACTATAGATTTTCAATCAATAAGACCATTAGATCAGCGATATAAGAATGGAAAAAATCATTTTGCAAGTGTAAATGTAAGAGGATCGAATAACACAAATTTTGAAGATAACTCTTTAAATCCAAGGGTCTCTACTGTTTTTGGAGGTAAGGTTAATGATAAACTAGGAGCAGCAATTTCATTGGTATACGCCGACGAAAACTTCTACCGTGAAGAAGCGGCACTAAGAGGATATAGGTCTGTAGATTTAAGAGAAGACACCAATAACGATGGGGTATTTAACACAAATGATGGAGATCAACTTTATGAAGATATCCTAGTACCAGCAACGCATAATAATAACTATATAAACGATAGTAGACAACATATCGGAATATCGACAGCCATCCAATTTAAACCAAACGAGAAGTTAGGATTTTTACTAGACTATAACCTAACACAATTAAAGAATGACTCCGACAGACAATACTTTCAAGTATCGATGGCACCAGGAGGTAACAATGGTCTATTGGGACAAACGGACGACAATTTTTTCAGTCCAGGAAGCTTTGAACTTAATGGAAATAATTTGCTATATGTCGATGCCGGAGGAGCGAGTTTATCTAGAGTGAATCTTCAAAATCGTGCAACGGCTTATGACAACTATACAACAAATAATATTGCAGGGCTAAACACAAATTATCAAGCCACAGATAAATTGTCAGTTAATTTTGATCTTTCATATTCGAATTTAGATTTCTTTCAAAATTTAAAAAATATCGGATCAAGTAGATTAGATGGTAGAGATTATGATCAAAGCGATTTTAGTTTTGATATAAGAGGTGAACGTCCATTATATGGTTTGCCAGAAGCGGCCTTTGACCCAACGGCTTTTGGGCTACTTAATACCACAGTGAGGCACATTAGAACAAAAGGACATAACTATGCTTCACGATTGGACTTAGCTTATGATCTAAATAAAAAAACAACATTTTCAATAGGTTCAAGATATGCTATAACTGATTTTGAAACAAGAGAAGCTGGAGCTAATTCTAATAATTTTGGTGGTTATACAGAGGAACAAAAAGCTGAGTTTATTGCGCTTCGATCTGCAGAGAATAACTTTACACCTGCAGGATTCATGTATGGCGATACTGGCTTACCTCAATGGGTAAATACACCAAGTCAGGCTGTATTAGATATGACGCCAACGTTCTCTGCTTTAGATGGCGGAAGCGTTTTCGATTTTAATACACCGTTGGGTGAGGTGACATCAGAGGCCGATAATTTAGCATTAGTTTCTGCCAGATCTTATCGTGCTAAAGAATCAAGTTTTTCTTCTTATGCACAAGTAGAAACGGGTACAAAATTATTTAATATTCCAATCTATTTAAATTTTGGAGTACGAGTCATTAATACAATAAATGAATCATCAGGGTTTACAGGAGTTGATCAACGAGATCCCATTGAGGGAGTTAATACTACTGTAAATGATGCATTCTACCATGAAGTAGATAATTCTAGATGGGATGTATTACCCAGTTTTAATGCTAATTTTAAAATAAGAAAAAATCTCCAATATCGTGTAAGTGTTGCCAGAGGAGCATCAAGACCGAGGTATAGAGATATGGTTCCAAACAATGACATCCAATATTTAGATCCTTCATCTGCAATATTTGATCCTAATTCGCCTGATTACATTTCAGATTTAGGAACAAGTATCTACCGAGGAACTATTAGGTCTGGAACACCTAACTTAGAGCCTTATACAGCATGGATGTATGATAATACAATTGAGTATTACGTTAAGAATGGAGGTTCTTTTAGAGGGAGTATTTTTTATAAAGACATTAAAAATTATATAGGCCAACAAACGATTGTTAACCAACCTTACCCAGGAGAAGAAGAATTAGGCATCGCATTACCCGCAGGTCAAGAAGATTTATTATTTGATATTTCTAAACCAATAAATATTACGAATGCTCAACTTTATGGTTTTGAAATAGGGTTTAATCAGCACTTTACGTTTTTACCAGGGTTTGCCCAAGGATTTGGTTTAAAAGCAAATTATGCCTTAGTCGAAAGTAACTTTGACGGCGCTGTAGGAGATGCAACCAATGGTTTTCCCGGAACATCTAAGCATAACTTAAATGGTATTCTGTATTATGAAAAATACGGACTCTCTATTAGAGTCACTGCAGCGTATAGAAGTAATTATCTCAGTAATCTGGGAGGTGTAGGATCTACTCGTGCAGATGAAGCACATTATACTAATGCAACCAACCTCATTGGCTTCAGTATGAAATACAAATTTTTGAAAAAATTCAATGTCACTGTCGGTGCAAACAACATTACTGGTGTAGATCTCCGCAGATATATTGGAGACGATACTCAGAATTTAACATCCTACTATGTAAGAAATCCAATCTGGAAAGTTGGATTAAG
>CALLIG010000029.1 GCA_938009735.1 uncultured Flavobacteriaceae bacterium | reverse complement strand
CTAAAAAGCACAGCAACATTCAAAGCTGTGAATGAAAACGGAGAGGAATTGCATTGCGAAACATTTCCTACTGTAGAATTAATTCAGCCTGAATATAAAACAGCAAACAGAACGATAAAAGAAGTTCATGTTCGCGACATTGTAAAAGGTTTCTTCGTGGGCGATCAAGAAATTGAAAAAGTTCAAAATGATATGTTAGCAAAAATTTAAGTTTACAAAAAGCATATGATTATGAAATCCATCTATACTTTTTGTGCAAATCTTAATAATGAAGGGAAACATACCATAGTATTCAACCAGCGTTTTACTTATGAATTTATCAAAATAATATTGCAGGTATTAGGGATGTATAATTACATCTTAGTACCAGATCAAAATATATGGCAACATGAAAGAATCTGTGTCAAACTAATCGCACCTAACGGAGTGGTTTTTCTAAAGGTTGACGAAGAGAAAAAAATAACCTTAGCAGGTATTGATAATCAAATGGATATTTTAAAAATCAGATACTTTTTGAATCAATTTGTTCATTTCAAAGAAGAAGAAAAATTAGAATTAGCTACAGCTGTCTAAGCTGAAATAAAAAAACCACGTCAATACAGACGTGGTTTTTACTTAAAGTGACCGCGAAGGGATTCAAACCCCCAACCCTCAGAGCCGAAATCTGATGCGCTATTCAGTTGCGCCACGCGGCCTTATTATTGTTATGCTAATTTGTTCTTTACTATTGTTGAGATTGTTTTCCCATCTGCTTGGCCAGCAAGCTTTTTAGAAACCATGCCCATTACTTTACCCATATCTTTCATTCCTGCTGCACCAGTTGTTTCGATCACCTCTAATACAACTTTTTCAATTTCATCTTCACCTAATTGTTCTGGCAAAAACTGTTCAATTACTGCAATCTGAGCTAATTCTGGTTCAGCCAAATCATTTCTTCCTTGCTCTATAAAAATAGCAGCACTATCCTTTCGTTGCTTAACTAATTTTTGAACTAATTGAATTTCCTGTTCTTCACTAATTTCATCCGTTGAAGCTGACTCGGTCTGCGTCAACAATAATGCAGATTTAATAGCACGCAATGATTCTAAAGCGACTTTGTCTTTCGCTTTCATTGCTGTTTTCATCTGTTCCATTACTTGTTGCTGTAAACCCATGATTTCAACTTTTTAGGACTGCGAAGATAAAAAATAAACCCGAAAATATATTATATTTTCGGGTTTATACTAGGAAACTATTATTGAGTTAGTCTACATTATCATGCAGAAAAGAGTTATTCGAACGTAGTTGAATCTCATCGTTGCTATCTTCACTTAGTGAAGTTCTTGAAGCTCTATTTTCAGCACGATTTTCATTCAAATCTACACCTTGTCTTTTGTATGCTGGTTGCTTTTCTATTTCGTCAATATTACTTAGACTATTTTGAAATTTGTAATTGAAATCTTTTAATTTTCTTCTACGCTCATCAGCTCTTTCACGTAATAATTCTTCTAAAGGACTATCCATAGGATCTACTTCCGTTTCGGTAGCAGTCTTTTTTTCAGCAACTAAGGTTTTACGCTCAAAAATCAATTCGTCTTCAATAATTTTTGGCTCAAACTCTTCTGCCTTTGATTTAGCGCCTGTCAATTGATTTTCCAACTCCATATAATCATCAAGACTATATCTAGTTTCTCCTTCTTTATTATACTCTAAAACAGGTATTACTTCGATGTGTTCATTGACATCCATCTCACCTATCTCTTCATCTAAACTAAATACTATAGTGTTTTCATTTTCCTCTTCATTATCAGTTACCAATGGTAAATCAAAAGACATCTCAATTTGATCTTCTTCAATCTCAATGCCTGCAACCACTTGATGATCTACAACATCAATATCATTTAAGGTATCATCTGAGTCAATAATAATAAAATCATCTTCCGAAACATTTTCGGCTATAACTTCTTCATAAAATACATTGAAATTCTTAATGTAATTCGTTGTTGGAATTAAATCAAGCTCTTCCATTTCATCGATCAATGTATGTTTTACCACAGTCTCTTTAACAGCTACTTCATCTTCAACTAGTTGATGAACGATATTTTTAGGTGTTAAGTTCTGAACTGCTTTTTGACCTTCTTCTAATGTGTGAATAATTTTTTTCGCTTCACTATTCACAATATCATCTTGCTGATCAATGTCAAAACCCGTCGCTATAACAGTTACAGCAATTGATTCTCCCAATTCAGGATCTTCACCAACACCCATAATTATATTAGCACCATGACCTGCTTCTACTTGAATATGATCATTTATTTCACCTATTTCATCAATTGTAATCTCTTCAGATCCTGAAACTATTAATAGCAATACATTTTTAGCTCCTGATATTTTATTATCATTCAACAATGGAGAATCTAATGCTTTCATTATAGCTTCATTTGCACGGCCAGCACCTGTTGAAATTGAAGAGCCCATAATAGCAGTACCACTATTAGAAAGTACTGTCTTCGCATCACGTAAATCAATGTTCTGTGTGTAGTGATGCGTAATTACTTCGGCGATACCTCGAGCAGCGGTTGCCAACACTTCATCAGCTTTCGAGAAACCAGCTTTAAAACCTAAGTTTCCGTATACCTCTCTAAGCTTGTTGTTATTAATTACAATTAAAGAATCAACATTATTTCGAAGTCTTTCAATACCTAATTGAGCTTGCTCACAACGCATTTTTCCTTCAAACTGAAAAGGCATAGTAACGATACCCACAGTTAAGATATCCATTTCTTTTGCCATTTTTGCGATAACGGGAGCAGCACCAGTACCTGTTCCCCCTCCCATTCCGGCAGTTATGAATACCATCTTCGTGGTAACATCTAACATTGTTTTAATATCCTCTGTACTCTCAATAGCAGCTTGCTCACCAACTTCAGGGTTTGCACCAGCACCTAAGCCTTCTGTTAGGGAAACTCCTAACTGAATTTTATTTGGCACCGAACTATTGGTTAATGCCTGTGAGTCTGTATTTAAGATTACAAAATCAACTCCGTTGATTCCGGCTTGAAACATGTGATTAATGGCATTACTACCACCACCACCTACGCCGATGACCTTTATTACGTTACTCTGATTCTTAGGTAAATCGAAGGATATGCCTTCAAATTCTGTGTTGTTGCTCATGCTATTTCTGTTACTGGTTAATATGTTGAACTATAATTTTATAAATAGGACTTATATAGACTACTCTGCGTTATCTAAAAACTCTTTTAATTTCTCAGACCATTTGTCAAAAACTGACTTACGTTCTTTCATTTTTCGTACTGCTGTTGCTTCTTCTTGGCCACCTGCGTAAACCATTTCTTCTTCTAATTCATCTGCAGCAATTACTTCTTCTTCATTTGCAGCGCCTTTCGCTTCGTTTCTAACCGCATTCATCAAAAGACCTACCGCAGTTGCATATAATGGACTAGCTACTGTTTCGTCAGAGTCTCCTGCTAAATGTTCATTCGGATATCCTATTCTGGTATCCATTCCTGTAATATATTCTACCAATTGCTTTAAATGCTTTAATTGGCTACCTCCACCAGTAAGTACAATACCAGCGATTAATTTCTTCTTTTGCTCTTCGTGTCCGTAGTTTTTAATTTCTACATACACTTGCTCAATAATTTCCACCACTCGTGCATGAATAATCTTAGAAAGATTCTTCAAAGTGATTTCTTTTGGCTCACGACCTCGCAAACCTGGAATGGAAACAATCTCATTGTCTTTATTCTCACCTGGCCACGCAGAACCAAATTTCATTTTTAAGAGTTCAGCTTGCTTTTCTATAATTGAGCATCCTTCTTTTATATCCTCAGTAATTACTCCACCTCCAAACGGAATTACAGCTGTATGTCTAATAATTCCATCTTTAAAAATGGCCAAATCTGTTGTACCACCTCCTATATCAATTAATGCAACACCTGCTTCTTTTTCTTCTTGACTGAGCACAGCATCAGAAGATGCAAGTGGCTCTAATGTGATATTTCCTAAATCAAGACCCGCACTTTTAATACATCTAGCAACATTTTTGATAGATGACACCTGACCTACTACAACATGAAAGTTGGCTTCTAAACGACCGCCATACATCCCTATTGGTTGTTTTATTTCTGCTTGTCCGTCTACTTTATATTCTTGAGGTAAAACATGTATTATTTCTTCCCCAGGAAGCATTACTAACTTATATACTTGATTAACTAGCTTATCTAAATCTTCTTCATTAATTACTTCCTCTGAATCAGCACGAGTAATATAATCACTATGGTGAAGGCTTCTAATATGTTGGCCAGCTATACCAACAACAACAGAACCTATTTGCAAACCTGAATTAGCTTCTGCTTCCTCAACAGCCTGCTGAATTGACTTTATGGTTTGGGTTATATTATTTACTACGCCACGGTGAACACCTAAACTTTTAGATTTACCAATACCTAAAACCTCAATTTTACCATATTCGTTTTCCTTACCAATAATGGCTACGATTTTGGTGGTTCCTATGTCTAGTCCGACTGAATAATTACCTTGTTCCATTTGTTTGATTTAAATTTTGGTGCACACCACTTGATTGTTGAATTCTAAGCTTACTAAATTGTAATTGTCTAAAGTCTTGTCTCTATTCGCTTTTGTATAAAAAGCTTTAAAATTGTTGAACTTTTCTTCTAAACCATCTACCCCACCCAAATTCACAACGAATTGTTCAATTCGAAATCGCAACTGATACTTGTTTACATCTTCAACATGAATTCCTATCACGTTTTTTCTCAAAAATTGATCCGCATTGATATACTTCAAAATTTCATAAACGTCTTCAAGACTCTTACCTGTAATCTCACCCGTTATTATCGGAACTCTGGCTGAATGATGCATTGAAAAGGGCATACGCCTACCTTCATCGTCCAAATAAAACTTCTCTTGTCCTTCAATTCGGCCGATTGGCTTGCGCTGAATGATGTTTGCCTCAAGTTTTCCATCTACCGAAAGATACACTTGAGCCTTTTTGACCATTTTATTGGCCTCAATCACCTTTTCAATCTTATTCAAAACTAATTTTTCTTTGGGCACATTTGTTAGGCTACCATAATTTTGTATTAACAATTTATTAACCATGGCTTCTGTGATGTAAAGGTTCTGATCGCCAACGAATTCGATGTTGATTTCGGCCACATTACGTGCTTCACTCCTAACATTTGAAAATGCGTAAAGCCCTACAACCGCTAATAAAAGCGCTATCATCTTTATGTAGTTCCAATTAATTTTCATATTGTAATTCTTTTTTTATTCTCGAAACTTCTAACCCAATGTCTCCTGCGCCCATAGTAACCAGAACGTCAGTATTTTGCAGTTTTATTTCGCTAATCAAATTGTTCTTATCAACTAATTTTTTATTCGAATTTTGTATTTTTCCCAACAACCACTCAGAGGTAACACCAGCCATTGGTTTTTCTCTTGCAGGATAAATATCTAATAGAAAAACAGCATCAAACTTTGCCAAACTCTCCGCAAAATCATCTACAAAGTCTTTCGTTCTAGAAAAAAGATGCGGCTGAAAAACAGCTAACACTTTTTTATTAGGATGCATCTCTGAAATCGCATCATAAACAGCATTAATTTCTGTTGGATGATGCGCATAATCATCGATAAAAATGAAATCATCAGATTTCAATTGATACGAAAATCTGCGTTGCACCCCTTTAAATGTACCAAGGGCTTTAGCTAGGCGGTCCACCGGGGAGTGGGTTTCAACCGCCATTGCAAAAGCTACCAAACCATTGAGCAAATTATGCCTTCCTGGCTTGTTGAATTTAACTCCTGATAAAGTTGTATCAGGAGTATCCAAGTCGAATATGTAGGTTCCATGTTCTATCTTCAAGTTTCGGATACAAAAATCCGAATCGTCCTCTATGCCATAGGTAATTCCTTCCATTGGCAATCCGTTGCGGACAAACAACTTTCCTTCAGGTTTCAATCTGCCGGCAAACTCTCTAAATGATTTCTCCAGTTCATCACCACTACCATAAATATCTAAGTGATCTGCATCCATCGAAGTGATACAAGCCACATTCGGAGATAATCTTAAAAAGGAACGATCAAACTCATCAGCTTCTACTACTGAATATTCTGTTCCTTCTAATAAAAAATTACTATTAAAATCTTCTGAAATACCACCAAGAAAAGCGGTTAAAGGTGTTCCAGTCTCTTTTAGCAAATGCGCCAAAATACTTGAGGTAGTAGTTTTACCATGCGTACCCGCCACAGCAAAACAAAAAGTATCCTTTGTAATTAGACCTAAGACCTCAGACCTTTTTTTAATTTCAAAATTGTTCTGTACAAAATATTGATATTCTGAATGACTTGTAGGTACCGCAGGCGTATAAACAACCAGCGTATTTTCAGAATTCAAATAACTAGCTTCTATTTTGTCAATTGAATCAGTATAATGAATAGAAATACCTAGGTCTACTAATTCTTTAGTCAATGGAGTTTCGGTTTTATCGTAACCCGCTACTCTTTTATCTACAAACTTGAAATATCGCGCTAACGCAGACATACCTATACCTCCAATACCGATGAAGTAAACGTTATGTATTTTATTCAAGTTCATATTTCTATTAGCGTTCTAAAGCTTTTATTACTTAATTCAATAGTTTTTCAATTTCATCGACTATATGTTCAGTCGCCTTTGGCAAAGCCAATTTTTTAAGGTTTGTACCCAATTCAACTTGTTTGTCCTGTGACAAAAACAGATCTTCTAATACCTTTTCAAAATCAGCATCTAAATCATTCTCCTTTATTAGAATGGCAGCATTCTCATCTACCAAAGCCTTAGCATTTTTTGTTTGATGATCTTCAGCAACGTTCGGCGAAGGAATAAATATGGTCGGCTTACCAACAATACTCAGTTCAGAGACTGAACCAGCACCAGCTCTTGAGATGATCATATCAGCTGCGGTATATGCGAAATCCATACGATTCATAAAATCCTCAACCTTTACGGTGTCTGATTGGTACTTTTTATACTCTTCGTAGTATAGTTTACCACATTGCCATATCACTTGAATATCAAATTTTTTAAAAAATTCAAGCTTTGATTCAATCAATTGATTTATTCTTCTTGACCCTAAGCTTCCGCCTAACACCAACAATGTCGGATTACGTAGACTTAACCTATAAAAGCCCAAAGAATCATTCTTGCTACAACTTATGTTTGCTAGGTTACCTCGCACAGGGTTGCCAGTTTTTATGATTTTTTCGGATGGAAAAAAAGCATCCATACCATCATAGGCTACACATATTTTAGCAACCTTATTCTTTAAAAGCTTATTGGTAACACCTGCATATGAATTCTGTTCTTGCAATACACAAGGTATACCCCTACCGGATGCCACTTTCAAAACAGGACCACTAGCAAAACCGCCTGTGCCGATAACGACATCAGGTTTAAATTCTGAAACTATGTTTCCTGCTTTTCTCAAACTCTTTATTAATTTAAAAGGGAATGACAGATTTTTTCGAGTCAGCTTTCTTTGAAAACCAGCAATCTGCAATCCAATTATCTTATATCCCGCCTGCGGAACTTTCTCCATCTCCATTCTATCCTCAGCACCAACAAATAAAAATTGAGCATCAGGATGCCTTTTTTTTAATTCATTCGCTATTGCTATTGCAGGATAAATATGCCCGCCTGTTCCTCCACCAGAAAGTATGAATCTATAGCTGCCCACTTAATATTTCTAAGGGGTTCGTTTCATCTATATCAAAATTCTTAGTGTTCTTTTTATTCATTTTATTACTCACGCTCAACACAATACCTATTGCTAAACAGGTCATCCATGCTGATGTTCCTCCACTACTTATTAATGGAAGGTTCTGACCTGTCACCGGAAACAACTCAACCGCAACCGCCATATTAATTAAGGCTTGAAATATAATGGGTAGACCTACTCCAAGAGCTAATAACATTCCAAAAGTGGTATGACTACCATTTGCAATAACTACGATTCTGAATAATAGAAATAAGAAAAATAGCATGAGAAGCACACCACCAATAAGTCCGTATTCTTCAACAATTATTGCATAAATAAAATCAGATGAACTCTGCGGTAAAAAATTCTTCTGAATACTTTTACCTGCACCTTTACCCATAACTCCGCCTGTAGCAATAGCTATTTTAGCTTTTTCAATTTGATATGCGTCCTCGGTATCTTCACCATTCCAGAAGCTCTCTATACGAGCCTCCCAAGTATCAATTCTATTTGCAAAAGCATCTGGAAAAGCCTTTGCTACTAGAATAAAGAATGTGAAGGCTAATAGGCCTGCGCCAACAATACCCATTAAATACTTAAATGGATATCCGCCAATAAAACAAAGCATCATTACCATAGAAAATATAATTCCTGCTGTTGAAAAATTGGCAGGTAAAATAAGTCCAACTATTATAAATACCGGAATCCATAGCGGTACTATGCTTTCTTTAAATGTTATTACTCGATCTTTTATTTTAGTCAGATAACGCGCGACATAAATCATCAAAACAACTGATGCCATGGTCGATGTTTGAAACTTGACAAAAGGAAGACGAATCCAACGGCTAGCGTTAGTACCATCAACTGAGCTTCCTTGAAAAATTGTAACAACAAGCAAAATAATTACAATAGGCATTGCTATTAAAGAGAGCCCTTTAAAGAAATGTGTTGGAATGCGATGTATTCCGAATATGATACCGAAACCAAAAATCAAAAAGACCGCATGTTTTACCAAATGACCAATAGGTGTACCGTTACCAACTACATACACCAAATTACTACTGGCGCTGTACACAGGTAAAAAGGAAAATAGGCCCAATAAGGCAACAACTGCCCAAAGTGCTTTATCTCCGTTAATATTTTTAAATATTGCTAACACGTATTATAAATTTTTTACCGCTTCTTTAAACTGATTTCCTCTATCCTCATAATTTTCAAAAAGATCAAAACTTGCACAAGCAGGCGATAACAAAACCGTATCTCCTCGTTCTCCAATCTTATAAGCAACTTTGATAGCTTCACTCATAGCATATGTTTCTACTATCAAATCAACTACATTACCAAAAGCTTCAATAATTTTCGAATTATCTTCCCCTAGACAAATAATTGCCTTTACTTTTTCACGAACCAATGGCATTAATTCTCTGTAATCATTTCCTTTATCAACTCCGCCAACAATCCATACCGTAGGTGAGCTCATGCTATCTAAAGCATAGTAAGTAGCGTTTACATTTGTTGCCTTTGAATCATTGATATATTGCACATGACCAATTTTAAGCACCTTTTCTAAGCGATGCGGAGCACCTTGAAAACTTCTAATACTATCACGTATCGTTTGCTTGCGAATACTAACTAGTTTGGCAGCAGCCGATGCAGCCATTGTATTCTTAAGATTATGCTTTCCTTCTAATGCTAGGTGGTCTGTTGTCATTATTATTGTTTCGTTTTCAATTGTTAGTTCTATGTTGTTGTTCTTGAGACAAACACCTTCTTCCAAATTTTGATTGATGGAAAATGGTATTAATTGAGATTGTACGGGATGCTTTTTCAACCAGCTGGTTATTACTTCATCATCAGCATCATAAATCAGATAATCTTCTTTTGTCTGATTTAAAGCAACTCTGAACTTAGAAGCGATATAATTTTCGAATTTGTAATCATATCTATCTAAATGATCAGGTGTAATGTTGGTCAGAATTGCGATATGCGGTTTAAAATCTAGAATGCCATCTAACTGAAAACTGCTGATTTCTAATACATAAAAATCAAAATCATTTTCAGCAACCATCTTAGCATAACTATCTCCGATGTTACCAGCCATACCCACATTCAGTTCACCTTCCTTAAAAATGTGGTTGGTCAACATCGTTGTGGTTGTCTTGCCATTACTACCCGTAATACCTATGATCGTGGCATCAGTATATTTTGATGCAAACTCGATTTCAGAAATCACAGGAGTACCTTGTGCTTTTAGCTGAATAACCAAGGCTACCTTATCAGGTATACCCGGACTCTTCATTACCAAATCAGCGTTTAAAATTTTGGCTTCTGTATGGGCTTCTTCTTCCCAATCAATCTCAAAATGTTTAAGAACGTTTTTATACTTTTCTTTAATCTTTCCTTTATCTGATACAAAAACCTCGTATCCTTTTTTCTTTCCTAGAATGGCAGTTCCTACTCCACTTTCTCCGCCACCGAGTACTACCAATCGCATCATCTTAGCGGATTTTTAATGTCACTACCGAGATAATAGCCAGCATGATACCTACAATCCAAAAACGGGTCACAATCTTACTTTCGTGATAACCCATTTTTTGATAATGGTGATGTAAAGGCGCCATTAAAAAAATGCGTTTCCCTTCACCATATTTCTTCTTTGTAAACTTGAAATAACCCACTTGCAGCATTACAGAAATGGACTCCGCAAAGAAAATTCCGCATAGTATGGGTATCAATAATTCTTTTCGTAGGATGATTGCAATTACGGCGATAATTCCACCAATAGTTAAACTACCCGTATCGCCCATGAATACCTGCGCTGGAAACGTATTATACCATAGGAAACCAATTAATGCACCTGCAAATGATGTGATAAATACCAATAACTCACCAGAGCCAGATATATACATCACATCTAAATATTCAGATAAGAAAACATTACCAGAAACGAGGGCAAACACACCAAGTGTAAATACAATAATCGCTGATGTACCACCTGCCAAACCATCTATACCATCGGTTAGGTTAGCACCATTAGAAACACCTGAAACAATCAATATTATTATAGGTATGAAAACCAACCAAGCATACTTTTCAGCACCATCACCAGCCCAAGAAATAAATGTGCTATAGTCCAATTCGTTATTCTTAAAGAATGGCACCGTAGTCATTGTTGATTTAATTTCTTGACCTCTCACCTCTTCTACTGTATACTGTTCGGTAATTACAGTTTTGCTATGCTCACGCATGGTAACCTCAGGGTGAAAATAAAGTGTAGCACCAACTATCAACCCTAGACCAATTTGCCCAAGCACTTTGAACCTACCTTTTAAGCCTTCTTTATCCTTTTTAAATACTTTTATGTAATCATCTAAAAATCCGATAGCGCCCATCCATAAAGTCGCTACAATCAATAAAATGATATAAATATTGTCAAGTTTAGCAAAGAGTAATACCGGCACTAATGTGGCGAGAATTATAATCAAACCACCCATAGTAGGTGTTCCTGATTTTTGTTTTTGACCTTCAAGACCAAGATCTCTAACCGTTTCACCAATTTGCTTTTTCTGCAAAAAGAGAATAATGCGCTTACCATAAGTTGTTGCGATTATTAAAGAAAACAAGATGGCCATACCCGCACGAAATGTGGTGAACTGAAACAGACTAGCTCCAGGCACTTGGTATTGTTTTTCTAAATATTCAAATAGATAATACAGCATTATTATATTTCTTGTCTTTTCTCTTTATTATGTATTCAGTTTTCTATTTATCTAGGCTTTTCAAAAAATCTGTTACCATTTTAAAATCATCAAAATCGATGCGTTCTCCATTCGTTTCTTGATACGTCTCATGGCCCTTACCAGCAACTAGAATAATATCGTTAGCCGAGGCTAATTGGCAAGCGGTTTTTATTGCCTGTTTTCTATTTTCTATGGATACTATTTTTTTAATATTCTGAGGTTGAACACCACCTTCCATCTCTTCAATAATTAGCGATGGAGATTCTGACCGTGGGTTATCAGAAGTAAAAATGGCTTTGTTACTCATTTCAGAAGCGATATGACCCATAACCGGGCGCTTAGATCTGTCTCTATCGCCACCACACCCCACAACGGTGATGACGTTTTCATTTCCAGTTCTCAATGTGTTGATAGTATCAAGCACATTTTTTAGCGCATCCGGCGTATGGGCATAATCAACTATTGCCGTTATTTTTTCTTTAGATATATAATATTGAAAGCGACCATCAACATTTTCAAGCTCACTTAATAATCTTAGTGTTTCTAGTTTTTCTAGTCCAAGCAAATCCGCCGTAGCATAAATTGCGAGCATATTATAAGCATTGAAATGACCTATTAATTTGGACCAAACTTCTAAATCATTAATTTTTAATAACTGTCCGTCAAATTGATTCTCTAAAACTTGCGCTCTATAATCAGCATAGGTTTTTAAGGCATAGGTTGTTTTTCTAGCCTTTGTATTTTGCAACATTACCAAACCATTTTTATCATCGATATTGGTAAGTGCAAATGCTTTTTTACTCAAATTATCAAAGAGTGCTTTTTTAGTATCTCGGTATTCAGCGAAGGTTTTATGATAATCTAAATGATCATGTGACAGATTGGTGAAAATGGCACCTTCAAATACTAAACCTTCTGTTCTTTTTTGATGAATACCATGCGAACTAACCTCCATAAAACAGAATTCCACTCCCGCTTCATTCATCATTCTCAAATGCTTATTAATCACTAATGCATCAGGTGTCGTATGACTTGTTGGGTATTCTGCATCATCAACCATAATTTTAATGGTTGAAATCAGACCTACTTTAAATCCAGCTTTTTTGAATAATTGATACAGTAAGCTGCTAATTGTGGTCTTTCCGTTAGTGCCGGTTATGCCAACTAACTTTAAATTTTTAGAGGGATTATCATAAAAGTTGGACGCCATGATTGCCAAGGCTTTATTTCCATTATCAACTTCTACATAGGTAATTTCACTAACTAATTGCTTCGGAAGCTCTTCACATACAATAGCTTTTGCACCTGAATTGATTGCTTTTTCAATATACTCATGACCATCAGTTATGGTACCACGTACGGCTATAAAGACATCATCCATGGCGACATTGCGCGAGTCAAAATGAACGGCATTCACCATTACATTTGTCGATCCGCTTACAGCATGAAGACCAACCCCATACAATATGTCTTTTAACAGTCTCATGAAAGTTCTAATACAATTTTTTGTGCTTTCGCTATATCTGTACCATGGGCAACAGATTGTTTTTTAACCCTACCGTTATTGCCTTTTATTTCAACAGTAATACCTAAATTTTCTAGTATTGAAATGGCATCCATTCCGCTCATACCTTCAACATTAGGCACCTTACTATACTTCTTCTGTACTTCAGTATAATAGCGCTGGTACGAGTTTTCAGATTTCTCATCAGCACCTTTAAACATCTCTACTTCATCAATTATAGGAGAGGTAGCATATACTTTCTGAGCGATGGATTTAAATACTGGTCCGGAAACATCAGCACCATAGTATCCAACACTTTTATCTGGCTCATGAATTACCACGATACACGAATATTTTGGTTCATCTGCCGGAAAGTAACCAGCGAAACTTGAGATATAACCAAACTTATCGCTTGTCTTATCTATATAATTCTTCTGTGCCGTTCCTGTTTTTCCAGCCATTGAAAAATTAGGAGAATACATACGGTGACCTGTACCATGCTTTTTCTCGACAACGTTCTTCATCAACGCCTGTACTTTATATGCCGTTTCTTTAGAGCAGATAGCAGGATTGATAATTTCTTTTTCGAATTTTTCAATGGTTTTATTCCACTCCTTAACTTCCTTTATCATTCTTGGTTTTACCATTACACCATCATTGGCAATAGCATTATAAAATGTGAGTGTTTGCAAGGGAGTCATAGCAACCTCATAACCGTGAGACATCCATGCCAATGAAATACCAGACCAGCCTTTATCGCCTGGGAATCGAATAACAGGACTTCCTTCTCCTTTAATAGGTAAACCAAGCTTCTCATTAAGATTCATGCTAGCCAATCGGTTTACAAAACGTACCGGCTTTTCCTTATATCCGTTGTGAATGATTTTAGCAAAAGCGGTATTTGATGATACCTCAAACGCCTTTGCAGCAGTTATTTTACCATATCCACCACGCTTAGAATCTCTTACCGTTCTATCGTAAAGTTTCCATGTTCCTTTTTCAGTATCAATAACAGTACTTGTATCAATCACCTTATCTTCAAGAGCAGCAACCATACTCATTAACTTGAATACTGAGCCCGGCTCATGAGATTCACCAATCGCATAATTTAAGCGCTCATAATATTTACCTCCTTCAGTAATACCTAAATTCGCAATAGCTTTTACTTCACCAGTTTCGGTTTCCATAACAATGACACAACCGTGATCAGCTTTATACTTTTCTAATTGACCCAATAAGGTATGGTGGGCAATATCTTGTATATTGATGTCAATGGTTGAGATTAAATCGTAACCATCTTTAGGCTCTACAATGTTATCCCATCCTATAGGTTTCCATTGGCCTTTAGCAATTTTCTGCTTTTCTCTTTTCCCCTCAACACCTCTTAAGTATTTTCCGTAAGCTCTTTCCAAACCAACACCGCTATAGTATCCGTTCTCATCAACATTTTCATAACCCACACTACGTTCAGCGATTTTCCCTAATGGATGCTCACGTACTGTTTTCTGATCTATGATAAGTCCACCTTTATACGGACCCAGATTAAACAAGGGAAAGGTTTTTACTTTTATATAATCTGAATAATCAAGATTTCTCGCAATAAGTGCGTAGCGGTTTTTGTTCGCTTTCGCTTTTCTTAGAATTTGCTGGTAATGTGAAGAAGATTTACCTGTTAACTCAGCGAGTTTTTTAGATAATGGCTTGATGTGTTCTTTAAAAGTAGCTTCTTTAACTGTTACCGCATCAAACCTAACGGTATAACGTGAAACAGAAGTTGCTAATAAACTACCATCATCAGAAATCAGATTACCACGATTAGGAGCAATAGTGAACATTTTTGAAGTTCGCTGCTCTGCAAGATCACGATACTTTTCACCATCAACCATTTGTATACTAACCAACTTAAAAAGTACGGCGCAGGCAAATAAGAAGAGGCAACCTGCCACTACATACAAACGGGTCAATATGTTTTTATCATTTTCTGCCACTACTCTGCTTTCTGTGTCAATACTTTTATTTTTTTAGGTGGCTCTTCTGAAGGATATATTTCCTTTTCTAATAGCACCTCTGCAATTTTTGATTCTAATTTTATTTGTTGCACTTCTCTCCGACCATCTGAAAATTCACTTCGCAATTCTTTTACTTCTTCATTTAACGCTGCGATCTGGTGTACTTTCTTATCCGCGCTATGCGAACTTCCAATCATAACAGCAGCTAAAAAGGATACGAATATGATAAAGAGCCAATTTTTAGGGGCGTCGCCGCTAACCAAAAACTTCCCTTTTAAAATATCTAACAATCCGTTTTTCATTACTTTACTTTTTGAATGCGTTCTGCAATTCGCAACTTGGCGCTACGAGCTCTATTATTCAACTTTATTTCTTCTCTAGATGGAACTATCAATCCGCCTACCTTTTTAAAAGGGACATCAATATTTCCATAAAAATCTTTTTCAGGCTCTCCTTCAAACTTACCTGCTCTTATATATCTTTTCACCAATCGATCTTCTAACGAGTGGTAGCTTATAGCACTTAACCTTCCTCCTTTATCTAATAGACCAGATGTTTGCGTCAAAAACTCCTCTAATACCGCAATCTCTTGATTCACTTCAATTCGAATGGCCTGATATATTTGGGCCAAAATCTTATGCTCTTTTGCATTTGGCAGAAACTGCTTTAAAACCAACTTCAACTTATCCGTTGTTACTATAGGTGCTTCTTCTCGTTCTGCAACAATTGCTTTTGCTAAAGCATTTGCATTTCGCAAATCACCATACTTAAAAAGCACATTTCTTAAATCGTCAAAAGTGTATTTGTTCACGACTTCATAAGCAGACATACTATTCTTCTTACTCATTCGCATATCTAAATCTGCATCAAAACGCGTTGAAAACCCGCGTTCTGCTTTATCAAACTGATGCGAAGAGACTCCAAAATCTGCTAAGATCCCATCTACTTTCCGAATGCCATAGAACTTTAAAAACTGCGTGATATACCTGAAATTCTCATTAATCAAAGTAAATCGCTCATCACCTAATTCATTCTCAAGTGCATCTTCGTCTTGATCAAAAGCGAATAACTTGCCTTTACTTCCTAAGCGTTTCAATATTTCTTTGGAATGTCCTCCGCCACCGAAAGTGACATCCACATATATTCCATCTTCTTTGATATCGAGTCCGTCAACAGACTCCTTTAGTAAAACCGGATTATGATACATCGGCGTCTTCATCTCCATCATCGCCCATTACTTCTTCAGCCAAGGCTGCGAAATCTTCCGCTGTTTCATCAATTACTTTCTCGTAACTGTCTTTATCCCAAATTTCAACGATGTTAATCGCAGAACTCAATACCACTTCTTTCGTAATACCGGCAATCGAAACCAAATTCTTCGGAATCAATAGTCTACCCGTACCATCTATCTCTAAAACTTTGACTCCTGCAGAAAACCTTCTGATGAAATCATTATTCTTTTTTTTAAAGCGATTTTTCTTGTTCATTTTCTCCATGAGCAAATTCCACTCTTTCATGGGGTAAAGCTCCAAACAAGGCTGAAAAACAGATCTTTTGATGACGAATCCGTCTTTTAGTACCGGTGACATCTGATTTTTTAGCGCAACCGGCATCATTACCCTACCTTTGGCATCGGCCTTACAATCGTATGTTCCAATGAAATTGATCACTTAAATATTTGATTTACGCTTTAATAACTCAAATATATATATTTTATTACCACTATTTACCACAAATTACCACTTTGTTGTAAAAAAGAGGTGATTTTTAGATGAAATGCACTTTTGAATCAATTGAGACCGCATTTTTGCTGATCTTTTGCTTTGAAAATATTTTCGTTTTAAATTGAAAATTAAGACGGTTTTTAGCTCTTGAAACACAGGTAATCAAATAACAAGTAAATACCTATATTTGCGACTAGCGACTCAAGCGTTCTGAATGGAAGAAAAACTAATCTCTGAAGGTAAATTCAAGTATATTGAAGTAGGAGAAGGCACTCCGATTATTATTTTACATGGCCTAATGGGAGGTTTGAGTAACTTTCACGGCGTTGCTGAACATTTTCCAGCAAAGGGATATAAAATTCTTATTCCGGAACTCCCGATTTACGATATGCCCATGTTGAAAACCAACGTGAAGCAATTTGCCAAATACGTTCAAAAATTCATTGAATTTAAAGGCTTAAAAGATGTGATTCTTTTAGGAAATTCTTTGGGCGGCCATATTGGGTTATTACATACAAAAATGTACCCTAAAACGATGAAAGCTCTAGTAATTACTGGTAGTTCTGGTCTTTATGAAAGCGCAATGGGAGATGGGTATCCGAAACGTGGAGATTACGAGTTCATCAAAAAGAAAGCGCAAGATGTTTTCTATGATCCAGCTGTTGCTACAAAAGAAATTGTTGACGAAGTTTTCGCAACGGTAAATGACCGCGTAAAATTAGTAAAGACATTAGCGATCGCTAAAAGTGCAATACGACATAATATGGCACAAGATTTACCAGAAATGAGCACTCCTACGTGTATCATTTGGGGTGAGAATGATAGCGTAACTCCGCCAGATGTTGCCGATTTATTTCATGAGCTTTTGCCTGATTCTGATTTATATTGGATGAAAGAATGCGGACATGCACCAATGATGGAGCATCCAACGGAATTCAATGAAATTCTTGATGCTTGGCTTCAAAAGCGAGGTTATTTAGGAATAAAATAAACGATAATCATAAAATAATTTGACAGTTTTAGAATTGTCAATATTGCTACTTTCCAGTCTCTTTAAAATTCTAAGTATATACCTGTGAAAATCAATTCTGCCAACTTCGTAATGAGTAATTCAGACGTGAAGAAATGTCCTTCTGAGCCGATACCTGAATATGCTTTTATTGGACGATCAAATGTGGGTAAATCCTCATTGATTAATATGTTGTTAGACCGCAAACACTTGGCGAAAACGTCAGGAAGACCTGGTAAAACACAGCTTATAAATCACTTCAAAGTCAATGACAACTGGTATCTAGTAGATTTACCAGGATATGGATATGCTCGGGTTTCAAAGAGAGATAAAAGTACCTTTCAAAAATATATCACCAACTATTTTGAGCAACGTGAACAACTAGTTTGCTCTTTCGTTTTGGTTGACATACGTCACGAGCCGCAAAAAGTTGATTTAGAATTTATGCAATGGATGGGCGAAAATGGAATTCCGTTTTGCATCATCTTTACCAAAGCAGATAAGCTCAAACCTAATGTCATCGAACGAAATGTAACCAAGTATCTTGATACATTGGTCGAGGGTATGTGGGAAGAGGCACCTCAACACTTTATCACCTCATCTTCAAATACTTTAGGACGTGATGAATTGCTTGCTTTCGTTGACGATATTAACATTCAATTTTTCAAGGACAACAAGAAATAATA
>CALLIG010000028.1 GCA_938009735.1 uncultured Flavobacteriaceae bacterium | reverse complement strand
TTGAAACTAATATTTTTAGCAGTTACGACACTCCAAACTGTTTTTCTAAAATTCTCAGCACCACCTTTATTCCAACGAAATTGTTGTGAACGCGCAGCACTTATCACTACAGGAAGTTCTGCTGGAGTTTCAACATCTTCTAAATACTTAAATTTCCAATCTTTCAATTGCGCGCGGTAGCTCAAATCAAGATCTTCGGTAAGTGTGTCACCTTCCCAGTTGCCAGCATCGAGAATACATTCTTTACGCCAAATACCTGCTGTGCCATTAAAGTTGATAAAATGCCCTTTTGAATTACGTCCTACTTGTTCTAAGGTAAAATGAGCGTCTAAAGCAAAAGCTTGAATTTTGGTCAGCGTAGAATAGTCTCTGTTGATATGTCCCCAACGAGTTTGAACTACTCCAATTTCTTCATCTTTGAAATAAATCACGGTCTTTTTTAACCAATCACTATCTGGTAAAAAGTCTGCATCAAAAATTGCTATAAACTCACCCTTAGCTATTTCTAAACCTTCTTTCAAGGCTCCCGCTTTAAAACCTTGTCGGTTTGATCGGCGAATATGGGTAATATCTAATCCTGCTTCTTGTAGCTTTTTTACATGCTTTGCTGTATCTATTACTGTGTCATCTGTTGAATCATCTAGCACTTGAATTTCAAGTTTGCTTTTTGGATATTCAATTTTTGCTATATTTTCCAATAATCGATCCATAACGTACTCCTCATTATAAACAGGAAGTTGAATGGTTACATAGGGAACCTCTTTGGCATCTAAAAGATTAAATTTTGGTGCAATTTTATTTTGACGTTTGTTGCCTAAGTAGTTTACCAAAAGGTTTAGCTGAGCTAGGCTATAGAAGAAAATCAACAACAGCGCAATACTGTAGATTGCCAAAATGATATAAGCGATTGTTAACTCCATATTATTTTAAACTATATTTAAAAATCCAACCAAGGATTTTTATGCCTGCAAATATACTACCTTTTACGGTGCCAGACACTTTAGAAACGCCAATTCTACGCTTGTAATGTACTGGTACTTCGGTATATGCTAGCTTCTGTTTTAGTGCCTTTAGCTGCATTTCAACTGTCCAGCCGTAGGTCTTGTCTTCCATTTCAAGCTCTAACAGTTTATCATACCTTATGGCTCTAAACGGACCTAAGTCTGTAAATGTTGCCCTAAAGAATAGTTTCATTAAACTGGTAGCTAGCCAATTACCAAAAATCTGTTGCGGTGTCATGCTACCTTCTTCTCTTAGTTTCTTTATTCTAGAGCCTACTACAAAATCAATATTTTCATTTATGATAGGAGCAACTATCTTGTCAAGTTCTTCTGGGTAATCTGAATAATCTCCATCAATAAATACAATAATATCTGGATTGTTAGCTTGTTCAGCAACATAATGCATGCCTTTTAAACAGGCGTAGCCATAACCTTTTCTGTTTTCTGTTAGAACGGTGGCACCTGCTGTCTGAGCATTTATTACGGTATCATCGGTTGAATTGTTATTTACAACAATTACTTCTTCAACCGTATCTGGAATTTCATTAATTACAGCAGCAATAGAATCAGCTTCGTTGAATGCGGGGATGATGACTTTTATTTTTGTCATTACTTTAAATCGGAAAGGTTGTTTTCGCGTCTAAAACTACTAAAACTGAACCATTCTTTAACTTTCTTCCCATTTTTATATTTTTCAGCAGAGGCTAATTCCTTGCCATTATATGTGAGGCAGTAACCATTTTTTATACCGCCAGTAAGTTGACATTTGTGATTAACCCTGCCAGCATCATCATAAAAAAGCCACCAATTGGTTCTTTTTCCGTTTTGATAATGTCCTTCATTAGCACGAATTCCTTTCTCGTTATAAAAGTACCAATACTTAATGCGCTGATCATTTTTGTAATAGCCTTGTTCTGAAATTTTTCCGTTAGGATGGTAGAATCGCCAATAGCCGTTTTTAGCTCCGTTGTAAATCCAGCCAGCTGACTTCGTTTTACCAGTTTCATAATATTCTTTATGATATAAACTATTCTTCTTTTCAGCAGGTATGTCTTCGGATGTATTTCCGAAGGACAAAAAGAAAGTTATAAGTATGAAAACCTTTGCAAACACAGGATTGCTTTTAGATTATGTCGTTCATAACCTGCTTAACTAACAGATTAAAATTTACTTCTTATTTACAAACTCCATCAAGTTAACATCATTCCCAAGTAAAACTTCAGTAGGGTTTATACGTCCTTCTTCTGGTCCGTTTTCTAATTTTAGAACGCCACGCGGGCAAACGGCGGAACAAACACCACAACCAACACAACTTGAGCGAACAATGTTTTCGCCTTTTTGAGCGTAAGCACGAACATCAATTCCTTGCTCACAATAGGTGGAGCAATTTCCACATGAGATACATTGACCACCATTTGTCGTGATTCTAAATCGAGATTTAAAACGTTGAACAAAACCCAAATAGGCGGCGAGCGGACAACCAAAGCGACACCACATTCTATTACCGAAAATAGGGTAGAAGCCTGTGCCGATAACCCCAGCAAAGATGGATCCTATGTAAAGACTATATGTATTTTGAATACTTGAAGTTTTTATACCTAATACTGTATTAGTTTCCGTGAAGAATGTAAATAGGGTTATTCCTGTCATTACAACGGCGAAAACTAAAACACCATGAATTAACCATCTTTCAATTTTCCAAGAAAATAGAGATTTGCTAGAGTGTTGCCTATAAGGATCACCCAGGGTTTCAGCCAATCCGCCACAACCACAAACCCATGAACAGTACCATCTTTTACCAAAGAAATAAACCATCACAGGTACAATAACCAATGTAAGTACAACTCCCCAAACTAAAATGAATAGTCCGATACCACCACTATTTAATAGTTCTTTTAAATTCCATTTAAAAAAGAAATCATAATCTAGAGGGAAGGCGTTTTTGAAATCGTAATATGGCATTTGTAATCGCACCATGATTTCAGGAATCAAAAACGCGAATACGATCTGAAAGAAAAGAACAGAGGTGGTTCGCACCATTTGATAAACATTATGCCGGTATTTGATGTACATGCGTACTGCCATAACGGTCATAATCACACAGTACATAAACCCATATACAAACCAATGACCTGCAGGGTTACCACTCAAACTTCCACTTATTGGGTCTACTAGATATGTCCAGTTTGTAGCATACTCAGAACCAAAGTAAAGCACCATGTAAAAGGAAATCAAAAAGAAGAATACTAACCAAGCAATCCAACCTTGACTGGTTGAACTTTGATGATAAACGCCATCATTTTTAATTCCTTTTTTACCCAGAGTAACCACTTGTGGAATAATGAACATTAGCGCACCAATGATTCCAAGTCCAAAGGTTAGAAACCACATCATTCCTTTGTTATTGGCAATGTATCCGGTACCTGAACTTTTTCCGATTAACGAAGCCATTTCACTAGACTTCGTATATATTTTCTTTTTGTACTCTTTGTTTTTCACATGGGTTTCGTTGGCATTATCAATTGCCTTAGAAATTTTAGTTGATATTCCAATCATGCCCGAGAAGTCTTTTCCAACAATATTTTGTTGAACATCTTCTATGAAAAGTTCGCTTTTAATTTTCTTGTCAGTTATGATTTTGTCAAATGTGCTTTGATCAAGCATAAACGATCCTAAAAAGGGTAGTGCAGCAAAAATCCCTAGTCCAACTAAGAAGATTGTAACACCTATGTTTTGTATTGTTTTCATTAAATATATTGGTTAGGCGTTACTAAAAATTCGTTTCCAGCTTTTTTTCTGAGAGGTAATGTTCGTTCCAAATTCAGTATTGAATTTTGAGATAATTTTATGTTCATATTGTTTATAGAATTCGGGATCGAAATTTGCATCCTTTAAATATTCCATGACATAATTTACATCACGATTTTCGGTTAACCATCGATCAAATATTTCATGACGCATTCGAATTCCGAAAGTATTTATTCCTAAGAACTGTTTTGTTTCTTTATCAAAAGCAACAGTAACACAAATTTTCTCTTTATCATCTCGCCAATGAAAATGTTGTTCATTTTCTTTCATTCCTCGCTCACTAAAAACCCATCCATAGGTTTGATATTCAAGATCTAGGAATTTGGCGGAGTTGAACCAATGACCGGGTTTGTATTCTATCTTATTTCCACAGATGGTTTGAGCTAAGGTTTCACCCATCATTCGACCGGTATACCAGACGGCTTCAATTGGCCTTCTTTGACCAATGCCCTCAAGTTGTTCTGCGCAATCGCCAATCGCGTATATATCTGGTATGTTCGTTTCTAAATGTCTGTTGACTTTAATACCGCGACCAAGTTCGATGCCTGATTCTTTTAGAAAAGAAACATTTGGTGCTACACCAGCTGTGAGTCCAACAACAGCACATTCAATAGTATCTCCTTTATCTGTTGTAACCGCTTTTGCTCTTCCGTTTTCGTCAGCTATGATTTCTACTAAATTAGTAGCTAATCGTAAATCGATATGGTGTTCTAGAATATGTTCGTTGATCATGGCAGATTCCCCTGCAGGTAAAACGCCATTCCAAAAACTAGTTTCACGAACCAGAAATGTTACAGGTATCTTTCTACTACGTAGCATTTCTGCCATTTCAATCCCTATTAAACCGCCACCAACTATAACAGCTCGCTTACACGTTTTGTTATCAGGCGCATTAGCTTCGAGTTGGTCTAAATCTTGTTTAGAATAAAGTCCTTGAACTCCTAATAAATCTTG
>CALLIG010000027.1 GCA_938009735.1 uncultured Flavobacteriaceae bacterium | reverse complement strand
AATTAATGTGAATCTCTGGTTACTTCACTCCCTGATTTCCCCTTTAAAAAATCTAAATCAACACCTTCATGTGCTTGTTCTACATGTTCGATATACATTTTAGCATATCCTCTGTTATACCCTAAATCAGGAGCTTTCCAGCTTTTCTTGCGTTCGGCCAATTCTTCATCAGAAACATGTAAGGTTAGTTTTCTATTCGCCACATCCAATTCAATAATATCGCCTGTTTCTACGAGTCCGAAAGTACCGCCAACGGCAGATTCTGGAGAAACATGCAGTATCACGGTACCAAAAGCAGTACCGCTCATTCTTCCGTCAGAAATACGAACCATATCAGTAATTCCTTTGTCTAACATCATTTTTGGGAGTCCGATATTGCCAACTTCTGGCATACCTGGATATCCTTTTGGTCCTGCATTTTTTAATACTAAGACTGAGTTTTCATCCAAATCTAAATCGGGTAAATCAACTTTGGCTTTGTAATCTTCAATGTCTTCAAATACAAAAGCCCTTCCTGTGTGTTGCATTAACTCCGGAGTTGCAGCAGAGGGCTTTATAATCGCACCATTAGGGCATAAATTACCACGTACAACCGCAATGCCCGAATCATCTTTAAATGGGTTTGCTAAAGACCCAATGACGTCGGTATCATAACAAGTGATATCTTCTGTATTTTCTCCAATAGATTTTCCGTTGGCAGTTAAAGCATCTGTATGTAAATGTGTTTTCAATTCTTTGATTAAGGCTGGTAATCCACCGGCGTAATAAAAGTCCTCCATCATAAATTTACCAGACGGAAGTAAATTCGCTAATAGCGGTATCTTCTCTGAAAACTTATCAAAATCCTCTAAATCTAATTTCACTCCAATTCTTCCGGCAATAGCTAAAAGGTGCACCACGAAATTGGTTGATCCGCCGATTGCCGCATTTACCATTATTGCATTCTCAAAAGCTTCTCGCGTAAGGATTTTGGATAAGGTTAAATCTTCTTTAACCATATCTACTATACGACGACCGCTTATATGCGCCAATACTTTACGCCGCGAATCAGAAGCAGGAATAGCTGCATTATGCGGTAAAGTTACCCCCAAAGCTTCTACCATACAAGCCATAGTTGATGCTGTACCCATAACGGCACAATGACCATCACTTCGGCACATATTTGCCTCAATTTCTACAAATTCTTTTTGGCTCAGTTCCCCTTTTCGGTTGGCTTCGCTAAATTTCCAAACGTCTGTTGTTCCAATATCTCGTCCTTTGTGTTTTCCGTTGAGCATTGGTCCGCCTGAAATAAAAATGGTAGGTAAATCAACACTACAGGCGCCCATTAAAATAGAGGGAGTCGTTTTATCACAACCACCCAAGAGTACAATGCCGTCTAAAGGATTCCCTCGAATACTTTCTTCGGCATCCATACTAGCAAGATTACGGTATAGCATGGTGGTAGGCTTCATTAATGTTTCACCCAATGACATTACGGGGAATTCCAACGGAAAACCTCCAGCTTCCCAGACACCTCTTTTAACATGCTCAGCCAATTCTCTAAAATGCCCATTGCAAGGGGTTAGTTCTGACCAAGTGTTGCAAATGCCAATGACTGGTTTTCCTTCAAATTCATCGGCAGGATATCCTTGGTTTTTCATCCAAGCGCGATAGATGAATCCGTCTTTTCCAGTTTTTCCAAACCAATTTTGGCTTCTCATTTTCTTTTTGTCATCCATGATATCTTGCTTGTATTTGTCCTACGGTATCGGTTTCTATTTTAAATAAACTTCCAGCTAAGGGGTTTTCTAATTGTTCTTTTTCTGATAGTGCTACTTTTGATGTAGTAATAATAAGCGTTTTTAAATCGACACCTCCAAAACAACAGCTGGTAGGGTGCGAAACCGGCATTTGAATAGTCTCCATTTTATTTCCGAATTTATCAAAACGCACTAGTGCTCCACCGCCCCAAAGCGCTATCCAAAATCCACCATCACTATCTATGGTCATACCATCTGGGAATTCCGTGTCTGCAAATTGTATATGCGTTCTTTTGTTTGAAATATTACCCGACGCTATTTCGTAATCATAAGCAAACACCGCATTGCGATTGGTATCAATCATAAAAAAGGTGTCTTTTTCAGGGTTCCATCCCATTCCATTGGTAATATGGATGTTCTCTTCCAATACATTCCAAGAATGGTCTGTATTCAAGCGAAAGAGTTTGCTTTTATTATCGGCGCCATTCCATTCCATCGTACCACCAAAAACCCGCCCTTTCGGATCAACTGCTCCGTCATTAAACCGCACTTCTGAATTATGCTGTTCGGGAGAAGGTTCAATCAAATTAAAAAGTTTTGTTTTTTCATTGTAAAACACGAAGCCGTCTCGGACACCCATTACCAAACCTTCTTGATTTTTACGTAAGGCTAAAAACCCTAATGGTTGTCCGATGGAATAGTCTTCAATAGTATTATCCTTTAAATCACCTTTAAAATAAAGCCCTTTCAATAAATCTACCCAGTATATTTTATGGTGAAGGGCATCCCAAACGGGACCTTCGCCATGTTCTGCAGAAATATGAAATATGGGTTCTACTTGCATTAATTAGTTGTCGGTATTATCTCAACTAAAAATACAAATGTAAAACTGACCTAAAAAACGATATTCGTGAAATATCTAAAAAAGTGTTTAAATGCAGACACTTAGTTTCTGAATAAATGAATGAAGTCTAATTCATCTGATTCATAATATAATTTGTAATTTCTCATCTCAGAATTCCATACCTATGAAAAAGTATCTATTTGTGTTTTGTGCTTTCCTAGTATTTTCTTGTCAAGAAGAAAAAAAAGCGATAGCCCCAGAAGCAGCAAAGCAAGCCATTAAAGATGTGGTCACGGGTGAAACGCTTGCGTATATGGAGAAAGACTATCAGAAATGGGCCTCTTATTGGGATCATAGCAGCGAGGTATTGCGATTAGATGTTTCGGATGCAGGTTTCGCTCAAACTAGAGGTTGGGATAAAAGTGGAGGAAATCTAGAAACGTTTTTTAAGAAAAACCCAGAACCCATAACTTCGACTTTTGAGAACTCCAACTACCTGATATTTTACGATACCAACTTGGCTTGGGTAGCATTCGATCAAACTTGGAAAACCGTTTCTGGAGAAGAATCTGTAGCAAAAGCGACTATTACGCTGGTTAAAAAGGAGGACGATTGGAAAATCATTTCTTACACGGCTATTCAATATGAAGCCGAAGATGATGGGGTAGATACTTTGGGGAGGGAGTGAGTTAACTGAATAATACTGAATATATTTAAAGCAACAGAAACCTTAACTGAATGCTAAGGTTGCTGTTATAAACTTGGAGAGTCTATCCAAATGAATTATTCTTTGATTAGCTCAAGTGTTTGCACATTATTTTCACCATCAGTTGATTTCCACTTTTGAGATTTGTTTTTGTTCTCTAAAAAGATCCAAGTTTTAGAAATTTCGCTATCATCACCTTCAATAGTAATGTAACTTTCTGTTGTTGACCAGGTGAAAGGTGCTGAATCAGATTGTTCGATGCTGAGAACTGTATAATCTAATTGCTTATTTCCAGTATAGTCCTTATTAAAAGTCATGGTGCCAATATTACTTAAGGTTGTTCCTTGTTCTCCTGGTGTGACTCTTTGGTATTTTTGAACCGTCCAAGTGCCAACTAATTTTGGGGCGCATGAATTTAAAAATGTTATGGAAAGTACTAGTATTATATATTTATTTTTCATCGTTGATTTATTTTATTAGTATTCGTTGATTTTAAAAATATATTTACGAGTCGTTTTATTAGAAAGCAGTATTTAAATCAATTCCAGAGATAACCAAGGCAAGAATGATTAAGCCCAGAAAAATCATGACTATACTTGCGCCTACTTTCGTTTTATTATTTTTTTGAAATATGTAGTTGGTGTTATTTTCATTTGCTTCTTTAATGAACTCCATCTGCTTATTCTCTTTCTTCATATTTATTATTTAAGGTTAAAACTTGTTTTTAATATTTTCAGCGTTTAACTGAATCTTCAGTTACAAGGTAATGGAAGATAAGAGCCAATCTTAGCGCTTATAGGAGCATTGTTAACTCATATGCCATATTACATTTAAGTCAACATTTTGAGGGTATGAGTCAAGGGGTGCGAAGCTTATTTTAGAAATTTGTGTAACGATATGATGAAAGCCATCATACATTACTTTAAAACTTATACTATGAATAATACTGGAAATACATTTTTAGGAATATTAGCCGGGTCAGCCATTGGAGCGGCCTTGGGCATTTTATTCGCGCCAGATAAAGGGTCAAATACAAGAAGAAAAATCACAGAACAAGCTGCCGAGGCTAGAGATGTAATGGCAGAAGGCGCAATTGGTTTGCGAGACAGAGCGACAGATACTTTGGCTTCTCAAACAGATACCTTAGAGTCTAAAGTAAATCACTTAATGTCAGATGTGAGTTACAAGACCGAAGATGTGATAACTACTTTAGAAAGTAAATTGGCAGAGTTGAAAGCAAAGAATAAAAAATTACAGAAAACGTCATAATGAGCGTAATTAAATCTTTAAATCAAACTTCTGAAAAGGCTGTTGATATTGGCGAGAGCTTCTATCGAAAAACTCAAGAGTATTATAAACTCAAAATTTTTCAACAACTCACACTTACAATCAGCATGTTTTGTAAGATAGCGCTTATTGGAAGTTTGCTTTTACTAAGTTTAATTTTCTTCTCAGTTAGCGGAACAATAGCGTTAGCTAACGTTTTAGATAACACCATTCTTGCCTGTCTTATCATTGCTATTGGTTTAATTGTAGTAGCAGGTATCGTATATCTCTTGCGCAAAAAAGTAGAGACCTTCATCATTAGAAAAACAGCAAAAAATTTCTTTGATTAAATGAAAGTATATAATAACATAGAAGATATTAATGCAGAGTTGAAACGCTTGAATTTACACCGACAAATAGCTTGGGAAGAAATGAAAGGACTTCGGCATGAAGTGAAGGAAGATTTGAGTCCTTATAATTGGGTAAATACTGCTCTTTCCGCAGCAAAGAAATATGGTGTTTTGTATTTGATTCGAAAAATACTACGTTGATAATTTTAATCTTGGTTGATTTGTTATGGGGGTGTACAGCAATGTGCATCTCTTTTTTTTGCTTTAAATTTCTACAGGTCCCATTGCATGTGTTTGAAAATCACTTGGACTAATACCGTATTTATTCTTGAAAATTTTAGAGAAATAGCTGCGACTACTAAAACCTATAGAATATACAATTTGAGATATATTCAAATCCGTGGTGCGAATATAGTCTCGCGCAGCTTCTAGTCTGATATGACGAATATACTCCGTAACTGTTCTAGTATATAAAACCTTAAAACCTTCTTGAAGCTTGGCCTGTGAAAGTCCTGATTCCTCAGCTAGCATATCTAAAGAGTAGTCTGTTGAAGGATCTTTTACGATTTTTTTTGCCAAATTACGAACGATTTTTAATTCGCTTCGCAGCAAGTTTGAAGCGGGTATTTTATTTTTAAGGGCTTTATCATGCTGTGATATATGCATCGATAAAATCTCATACACAAGACCTTCAATGCGCATAATACGGATCATCCCTTTGGTGCGAACTTTTCTTAAAGCACTTATTTTATCTGCAAGTTTAAGATTAAATGCGCCAAAATATGCAAAGGCGCTTTCATGATCTGTGTCTAAAAAAACTTCGTATAATTTTCTATTGAGTTCATCAACGTTATTCAATCTTTTTTTAAGAAATTGTTTTCGAACTATCTGAATAACATTGATGGCTAGTTTTTTGTTCTTCGGAAAATAGCCATAGTTATACCCTCCATCGCGACTAGTAATAATCACAGATTGAAACTGCTCAAGAGTTTTGATTTCTTCTTCTTTTTGATAACCAAAACGATGTTTGCAATATCCTTCCAAACAATAGGAAAAATGAATAGGATTATATTGAGAAGCATCCATAGCAAGAGTAATATCATCAAAAAAAGTAATATCATATTCTAAAAGACCAACACCCCAATCAAATGTTATAAAACGAATATTACCTTCTGCTAACTGATTATTTACAGTTAGTGTATACTCACCCCAACGTTCTGATATTTCGCCACCGATAACACTTTGAATTTGCCTAACAGTACCCTCGGTACTTTTAGCGTCTATAATTATTTCAGTCATTGTGCTTAATTGCTTTGAGGGACAAAATTGTCAAGATTGTTTGAGATAAGAAGAAATTTCACTCAACTTATAATCATAACAAATATAAAGTAAGTTTTTAAGCTGTTAAATCAGTAATTATATAACAAAAAAAGACCCCTAATAAAGGGGTCTCAACATAATCAACTAAATTAATATTACCTACTTGATAATATCAAACTCATTTGCTTGAAAGTAATTCTTATCTGAAGGGGTTGGAAAGCTAATTCCTTTGCCCATCGTATACATCATTGTTTTTTCATCAACAAGTATTAGAAAGCCGTTTGGTTTTGATTCTATGATAAAAGTATCATTGATACTTTTATCATATCTCATTGAAATTACCCGATCATCAGATGAATTAAATGCATTCGTAATAGTGAGCAAAACGGCAACACTTTCAGTATTGATGGTTTTATCTTGTTTGACCATATTTGTAGTCGATTCGCCTAACATTGCTTCAGATTTTCGTTTCTTTCGAACAGTAACTTTATAAGGTCTTTCTATACCATTATCTCTATAGGCTAATGTATGCGTAATGGTTGCATTCATTAAGTCTTTTTTATTTTGAATCTCTTGAGGCTCTATGTTTTGAGCGTTTGAATTAAATGCTAAAAGTATTATTAAAATTCCGCTTGCTATTTTTAATTTTTTCATGTTTTTTAATTTTAGGTTTACACTATTTTAAACTTTTACTGGTGTTAGATTTCTAGTTTTGAAGCACCTTGTGGTTAGCGTTCGTTGTATTCAAATCAAGCTTATTGTTAAATTCTAAAGTTCGTATTGGAAATGGTATGTTGATTTGGTTTTCGTCAAAACTTTGTTTGATAGCTTTCATGCCTGCACTTTTTGCATCAAGTCTGTTTTTAGCATCTGTAGCGTCTACCCAAAATCGACAAACAAAATTTATAGAGCTGTCGCCGAATTCTGTGAAGTATACTTCAATTTCGCTTCCATCATTTTGATGGTATATAGACTTTATTGCCTTTTTCACCAACTGTTCTACTTCTTCTAAGTCAGATTCATATCCTACGCCACAGGAAACTGCAACGCGCATTTTATCTGTTAAAGAATAATTTTTCAAAGGGTTTTCAATGATGGTTTTATTAGGGATAATTACAAGACTATTGTCAAATTCTTTTAATACCAAACTATGTAAATTAATATCAACCACCTCACCTGCATAACCTGTAGTCTCTACCCAATGGCCCAATTGAATTTTTCTTCTAAAGGATAGTACAATTCCTGATAAAAGGTTGGACAATGTTCCTTGCAACGCCAAACCAATAACCAGTCCTGATATTCCTGCTCCAGCTAAAAGAGTATTTAATGTTTTACTTAAATCTAGAGTTCCTAAGGCAAGAAATAATCCCATTGATACCACTACAATTGCAGCGAATTTTCCAATAAGTTTGGCGATACTTTTCTGAGGAACTTTTTTAGAAGCCAGGCGAACTACCCATTTGCTTACAAACTTGGCTGTATAGTATGATATTATCATGACAATAACTGCGACTAACAGGTTGGGTAAATTATGGATGAATCCAGTCACCCAACCTTCTAACTTATCGTAGATGTCTGTGAATGATTTTGTTATTTCGTTATTCATTATTGTGATTTTTTTTATTATGATTTTGTCTAAATGCTATTTAATATGAAGCGACTGGTTGACTTTGTAGGTGTTAATTAGATTTTTAAATATTTTCATTTATGTGTGATTTTTGATTTTCTTCAGGATGTGATTTTCACAGTACCTTACCGATACTACAAAGGTATTGTGAAGTGTGAGGAGACCTTGACTCATATGAAGTTGATCTTGACACATTTACTTCAAATGAGCGCTAAAGCCAATGTTTACCTATGATGTATTAGGAGAAAATGAAATTTGAAAATCAAGTTTTAAATGTCATAGATAAAAATCATAAACCTTTAGCGAATGAGTCAAGAATTCAATGGATACCATTAATTGATACAAGCTAATTGTTAGACTTTTGAGTTTATAAAAAGAAAACTGGTAAGACAGTTTCTAGAAGTAATAATCTTAAAATCATATTTTATGTTACGTTGGACAGTTACCTTTATAATATTAGCATTAATCGCAGGAATTTTTGGATTTAGTGGAATCGCAGCTGGCGCCGCAAGTATTGCAAAAGTGTTATTTTTTGTATTTATTATCCTTTTTGTTGTTGCCTTAATAAGAGGTAAAAAGTCTATTTAAGCGGATAATTTTCTAAGTATGAAAATCAACATTAACACTATTTATCATTAAAATAATATAAAGAAGTCAACAAAATTATATTTCATAGTCTTTGCTTCATCTTTAATCGTATCACGTGCAGGGTGCAAAGAGAAAGTTACAGGAAAAAAAATTGAAGATGGCGATGAAGAAGTAGGAGAAGAACTGGAAGAAGGTGCTGACGAAATCAAAGATCGAATCGATGATGTAGCAGATGATAACAAGAAAAATTCTATAATGCAGCTGAAAAGTAAAGGTAGTTATAGCAGCATATTTACCTTTTTTAAGAACAAATAATTTTCAATTATGGCAAGAAAATATAATACGATAAAAAAGGTAAAACGCTCAGTAAAAATGGGTGGTCTTATGTTTATTTTGGGCATCTTATTTTTAATATATGTTGCTGTTAAACTCATTGCATAAGGCTATCAATATCATATGAGTTAACTTACTGGTATATGAAAACTGTATTACTTGTAGTTTATTTATCAATAACCTTGTGGGCATTAGCAAGCATAATATTTCATGGTTCAAGACCTACTAAATCAATTAGCTGGGTTCTGGCTATTCTAGCATTGCCTTTTGCAGGTTCCATACTTTATTATCTATTTGGTGTAAATAGGAGAAAATTCAAACTCTTTAAGCTAAAAGAAACTGAGAAAAGGAGGCTTTACGCTTCATGGATGCAAGATTTAAATAATCAAAAAGAATTTGTTGTTGAATTTAATTCAAAAAAAAACAAAAAACTCTCACAGCTGATTAATAGTAATTGCATGTTGTCTGCTTATTCTGGTAATAAAGTAGTTTTATTGAATAGTGGCGAAGATACTTTTGAATCATTGTTTGATTCTATACAGAGGGCTCAAAAATTTATACATCTGCAATATTTTATTATTGAAGAAGGGCAGGTGGTAGATAGGCTGTATAAGATTTTAAAAGAAAAAATTCAAAAGGGGGTAGAAGTCAGAATGATTTATGATGCTATCGGAAGTTTTGCACTACAAAGAAAAGCGATTAAGCGTTTTCAGCATATCGGTGTAAAAGCTCACGCAATAATGCCAGTTCGATTTGGCAATTTGTTGTTTACCTTGAATTATAGAAATCATAGAAAACTTGTTATAATAGATGGTCATACCGGTTTTACAGGTGGGGTGAATTTGTCAGATATGTATTTGGTATCGAATGACAAGCTTGGTATCTGGAATGATTTTCATTTGAAAATTGAAGGTCCTGTAGTAAACAGTCTACATCGAATTTTCATAAAAGATTACCATTTTTCAGGTGATGAAGAGTTGTTGTTGCAAAAAAAGTACCTACCTGATATATCACAACAAGGTGATAGCATTGTACAAATGGTTACTAGTGGCCCAGACTCGAAGCATCCTGCAATTATGCAGCAGTATATTTCAATGATCAATTCGGCAGAGCAAAGTATATATATTGCAAACCCTTATTTTATTCCTGGGGCTATAGTTTTAGAGGCTATAAAAATAGCAGCAATGAGTGGAGTGGACGTACACCTTTTAGTTCCTGAAAAATCGGACTCTATTTTAGCAAAGTTAAGTATGTTTTCGAATTTTGAAGGTTTATTGCGAGCCGGCGTAAATATATATTTAAGGCCAGATTTTTCGCATAGTAAGGTGATTGTTATAGATGCAGCTGTAGCTTCAGTTGGCTCAGGTAATTTTGACCACCGAAGTTTTGAACATAATTTTGAGACGAATGCATTGCTTTATGATAAAAACCTTGCGAATGCTATTGTTGAAAAATTTAAGAAGCGTTGCAAATCTGCTATTCATCTAGAATATGACCATTTTAAAGACCGGTCTGTAATCCAAAAATTCACCGAGGGTTTAGCGAGCTTCTTTAGTCCGTTGCTGTAGTAATATCGCTACGGTATTAAAATAAAAAAGCCAAGACTGTAAAGTCTTGGCTTTTTGTTTGTACTCGAGATGGGACTTGAACCCATACGGACTAATGTCCATTGGATTTTAAGTCCAACGTGTCTACCAATTCCACCACTCGAGCCTCAATGTACTCGCTGTACATGAATAAAAAAACGCCGACTAGCAGCGTTTTCTTGAGCGAAAAAAGGGATTCGAACCCTCGACCTCCACCTTGGCAAGGTGATGCTCTACCCCTGAGCTACTTTCGCGTATGATAATTTCAATTTAAAAAGAACGTGCATTGCTATTCAATGCGGATGCAAATTTAATACAATTATATAAAATGCAAAGGAAATTCGTTTAAAAATAAAGGGATAATTATTTAGCTTGTTGCCTTCTTGTTTTTAGTAAGTAGACGCTTAATTTCATTCAACTTCATTAAGGCTTCAACAGGGGTAAGGGTGTTGATATCTAAATGTGTAATTTCTTCTTTAATCTGCTCTAAGAGAGGGTCATCTAAATTGAAAAAGCTTAATTGCATTTCATTTTGAGCAGCATTTAAATTATCAGTAAGCTCTTCATTAGAATGTGATTTCTCTAGCTTTTTAAGAATTTTATTTGCTTTTGCTATTACAGCTTGCGGCATTCCTGCCATTTTTGCGACGTGAATTCCGAAACTATGTTCGCTGCCACCTTCGGTAAGTTTGCGTAAAAAGAGCACATTGTCTTTCAATTCTTTGACAGAAACATTGAAGTTTTTTATCCGATCAAAAGTAGCGGTCATTTCATTCAGTTCATGATAATGTGTTGCGAATAAAGTTTTCGCTCTTGCCGGGTGCTCATGTAAATATTCTGAAATTGCCCAAGCAATAGAAATACCGTCATATGTACTAGTACCTCTTCCTATTTCATCAAGTAAAACCAAACTACGCTCAGAAAGATTATTCAAAATCGAAGCAGTCTCGTTCATTTCTACCATAAAAGTAGATTCGCCCATAGAAATGTTATCACTTGCACCCACTCGGGTAAATATTTTGTCTACATAGCCGATTTGCGCCGACTCTGCGGGCACAAAACTTCCCATTTGAGCAAGTAATACAATTAACGCGGTTTGTCTTAATATGGCAGATTTACCACTCATATTAGGCCCGGTAATCATAATAATTTGTTGCTGATCTCTATTTAAGATTACATCATTGGCAATGTAAGCTTCACCCAAAGGCAATTGTTTTTCAATAACCGGATGCCGACCATTGATTATTTCTATCGAAGTAGAATCATTCATGACTGGTTCGTTATACTTGTTTTGTTTTGCTAGTTGCGTAAACCCACATAGGCAATCAAGCTGTGCGATTTGATGTGCATTATTTTGAACGGGTGCAATGTATTCTTGCATCCAAACAACAAGTTGACCAAACAATTGATTTTCTAAACTTAGAATGCGTTCTTCTGCACCTAATATTTTACCCTCGTATTCTTTTAGCTCCTCGGTAATATAACGCTCTGCATTTACCAAGGTTTGCTTGCGAATCCATTCTTCAGGTACTTTGTCTTTATGGGTATTTCGTACTTCAATATAATAGCCGAAAACATTATTAGAAGCTATTTTTAAAGAGGTGATACCGGTGCGCTCGGTTTCACGAGCTAACATTTTATTGAGATAATCTTTTCCTGAAAAAGCTAAAGATCTTAATTCGTCTAGTTCTTTGGAATAGCCATCAGCAATCGTTTTTCCTTTAGGAATTAAAACAGGTGCTTCCTCATTCAACATCTCTTTAATCTTTGCTCTTAGCAAATCACAAGGATGTAATTGATCAGAAATCAATTGTAATGCTTCGTTATCACTTTGTGATGTCAATTGTTTAATAGGAACAATAGCTTCTAAAGAATTCTTCAATTGAACAACTTCTTTCGGATTGATCTTTCCGGTGGCCACTTTTGAGATGAGCCGCTCAAGATCTCCCATTTGCTTGATATTCTGTTGAAGTTTTGTCAACATCGTATCTTCTTTGGTCAAATGAGAAATAACCTGGTGCCGTCTTCGAATTTTTTCAAGATTTTTTAAAGGGAGTGCCAGCCAACGTTTTAAAAGCCGCCCACCCATTGGTGAAATCGTATGATCGATGACATCAAGTAAGGTAACTGCGTTGAGGTTGGTAGAATGATATAATTCTAAGTTTCTGATTGTAAAGCGATCCATCCAAATGTATTCTTCTTCAGCAATTCGCTTTAAGGTATTGATATGTTGTAATTGTCGGTGCTGTGTTTCAGACAAATAATGTAAAACCACTCCCGATGCTATAATACCGTGATTCAGATGATGAACACCAAAACCTTTTAGAGTACTTGTTTTGAAATGATTATTGAGCGTTTCGTGGGCGTAATCTTCTTGAAACACCCAATCTTCCATAAAGAAGGTGTGAAATTGATGGCCGAAAGTCTCTAAAAAATCTTTCTTATGTGCTTTAGATACTAAAACTTCATTGGGCGCAAAGTTCTGTAGCAATTTATCGATTTGTTCATCGCTGCCTTCAGAAGTTAAAAACTCACCCGTAGAAATATCGACAAAAGAAACACCTATTTGTTTTCTGCCAAAGTGTACAGCACACAAAAAGTTGTTCGTTTTTGCATTGAGAATATCATCATTCATTGCTACACCAGGAGTTACCAGTTCGGTAACACCGCGTTTCACAATTGTTTTGGTCAATTTAGGATCTTCCAATTGATCACAAATAGCAACTCTTTGACCTGCTTTTACCAATTTTGGTAAATATGTATTTACAGAATGATGTGGAAAACCGGCTAATTCTGTACGCTCACCACCGTTGTTTCGGTGCGTTAGAATAATGCCTAGAATTTTAGATGCTTTGACTGCATCTTCACCAAAAGTTTCGTAAAAATCACCCACACGAAACAATAATAGCGCATCAGGATATTTAGTCTTGATGGTATTGTATTGTTGCATTAAAGGAGTGACCTTCTTTACTTTTTCTTTTTTTGCCAAAGTGATTTTATTCAAATGTTATTTTACACAATCTGATCAAAACGAATGTACTATTTTTGCTCTTGAAACTACCCTATTGTTGATAGTATGGGGATAAGTTTTGTTTTTATAGACATAACATTGAACAACCAAGATGCGTAAGTTAAAAAACGAAGAACTACCTAGATTAGATGTTGAAGCTTTTAAAGAAGCGAAGAAAACACCAATTGTGATTGTTTTAGATAATATTAGGAGTTTAAATAATATTGGTTCTGTCTTTAGAACTTCGGATGCATTTCTTATCGAAAAAATATACCTCTGCGGTATAACGGCTACTCCGCCACACAAAGATATTCGTAAAACAGCACTCGGTGCAACAGAAAGTGTTGCTTGGGAGCATAAGGAAAACACCGTGACACTAGTTGAAGAGTATAAAGCAAAAGGCTATCAAACCTTAGCAATAGAACAAGCAGAAAAAGCAATTATGCTTAATGAATTAGCTGTTGAAAAAACCGCTAAATACATGTTGATTTTTGGTAATGAAGTGAAAGGAGTCTCTCAAGAAGTGGTTGATTGTTGTGATAATGTGATTGAAATTCCGCAATTCGGAACCAAACATTCTTTAAATATCTCGGTAAGTGCTGGCGTGGTTATCTGGGATTTATGGTCTAAACTTAAAGCATAAAAAAAGCCCGATAAAATCGGGCTGAAGTATAGTTTGAGTTAGTTAGTTAAATACCGAAAAAATAATTATCCTATTCAAAAACATAAAGTTTTTCTCTTTGGATACAGCTAATTAAGGGATTCCATCTTTGCTGTGCAAGAAAAAATCATAAAATTTTCTTAAGACGGTAGTTGAACAGCGAACTTTAGAATCTTGTCGATTATGAAATTATAATCGGCTTCATTTGCTACAAAATCAAGATCGCCAAGTTCAATAATCAAATTGTTTTGTTCAGGATAACTCTTTATGAAATCAAAATACCCTTGATTGATACTTGCAAGATATTCTGGGGCGATGTTCTGTTCGTAATCGCGTCCTCTTTTCTTTATGTTCTCTAATAAACGTTCTGTTGTTTGATAGAGGTACACGTAAATTTTCGGCTTTTTCACTTCCTTATACATCAAGTCGAACAACTTTCGATAAAGTTTGAATTCTTCTTTCTGTAAAGTGACTTGGGCGAATATTAACGATTTGTAGATATCGTAATCACTAACCATAAAATTCTTAAACAAATCGTACTGTGAAGTGTCGTCTGTAAATTGTTGGTATCTGTCAGCTAAAAATGACATCTCTAAAGGAAATGCATATCTGCTCTGATCTTCGTAGAATTTTGGAAGAAAAGGATTGTCTGCAAAACGTTCAAGCACCAGTTTGCCATTAAAATCTGTAGCAATTTTTTTAGCTAAAGTGGTTTTTCCTGCGCCAATATTTCCTTCAATAGCGATGAAGTTTGTGTTTGCAAAAAGATCATTTTGATCCTTGAACAATCGATATGGTGTCTTTTTTAAGGTTCCTTTGTCTTTACATTCCTGCAATAGGTTTCGAGAATCCTTATTCAATACAGGATGATAAAATTGAGGAGCAATATCTGCTAAGGGTTTTAATACAAACCTTCGAAAAGTCATTTCTGGGTGCGGAATGACTAAATGTTCTGTGAATAAAGTTTGTTTATCATAGTACAGAATATCAAGATCTATCTTTCTTGGCTCGTATCCGCTTTCTTGATAACGAATTCTACCAAGCTGCTTTTCTATCTTTAAAAGTGTATCTAATAATGTCTGCGGGTCAAGTTTTGTTCGAAGCCCAATACATAGGTTGTAAAAATCTTCTGCTTCAAATCCCCAGGCACTACTTTCATATATAGGTGATATTTGAGTCACTTCACCTATTTGACTTTGAATTGCCAAAATAGCATCTTGAAGGTAATTCAACTTGTCGCCGACATTGCTGCCAAGTGAAAGATATGCTGTTTGCGTTCCATCCATATTGAACAAACAAAGTAAGTAAAACAAAATCATTTAAGTTGAACTCCTAAAAGAAAAAATCAATAGGAGTTCATTATCTTTGATTTCATAATTATAACAATCCATTTAGATGAATTTTTTACGTAACCTTTTGGCAGCCATTCTAGGTTGTTTGTTCGCATTCGGAATCATTTTCGTAATGTTTTTTGTTTTTGCCAGTTTGTTTGGTGGTTCAGAAGACGCAGTAGTGGTCAAAAAGAATTCTGTACTTGAATTACAATTGCAACTTCCTATCAGCGATTATGTTGGTGGTTCCGCTGATGATCCTTTCGCTAGCTTTTATGCCGAATCGCAAGGTTTAGATGAAATATTGAACGCAATAGTTGTTGCTAAAGATGATGATGATATTAAAGGGATTAGTATTAATAATAACTTCATATTAGCGGGCTTAGCACAAACGCAAGCCATTCGAACTGCCCTTCAAGATTTTAAAACAAGTGGCAAGTTCATTTATACTTATGGAGATTTCTATATGCAAAAAGACTACTACTTAGCTAGTGTTGCTGATTCTATTTTTATAAACCCGGTGGGGATTTTAGATTTTAGAGGTTTAGCTTCAGAAGTGCTATTTTTTAAAGATCTTCAGGAAAAGACCGGAGTGAAAATGGAAGTCATTCGACACGGAAAATATAAAAGTGCTGTTGAACCTTACTTGGCTAATGAGATGAGTGATGCCAATAGAACTCAAATAAAAGAACTTATTCATTCTTTATGGACTTCTATGGTAGAGGAAATTGCTGATGGAAGAAACATACTGCCAAAAGACTTAAATATTATCGCAGATACACTAGGAGGACGAACGCCAGAATTCGCAAAAGCTTCTGGATTGATTGATGAAATTGTTTTTCATGATCAGTATGAAGAAAAATTGAAATTTGCAGTTGACTCTGTTTTGGATAAAGACTTAAACATTGTTTTGTTGGAGGATTATATTACGCGTTCTAACAAAAAAATTAAAACGACCGGAAGTAATAAAATAGCAGTCATTTTTGCGCAAGGTGAAATCATTTATGGCGAAGGAAACGCATCTATGATTGGTCAAGGAATGATGAACAAGGCGATCATCAAAGCGAAAGAAGATGATAAAGTAAAAGCCATTGTTTTACGTGTTGATTCTCCGGGTGGTAGTGCCCTAACTTCAGATATTATTTGGCGTGAAATCGAGCTTGCTAAAGAAGTGAAGCCAGTAATTGTTTCCATGGGTAATGTTGCTGCTTCAGGGGGGTATTATATTGCTGCAGGTGCAGATAAAATATTTGCCGAACCAACAACGATAACTGGTTCTATTGGTGTTTTTGGTGTTGTGCCAAACGTATCAGAATTGGCAGCTGATATGGGCATAAATGCAGAACAAGTGGGTACGAATAAAAACTCAGTTGAATATTCTTTATTTGAACCAATGGATGATACTTTCAGATCAGTAGTTCAAGAAGGTGTTGAATCTACATATCAAACCTTTTTACAGCGCGTAGCTCAAGGAAGAAATAAGACTATGGCTGAGGTCGATAGTATGGCCCAAGGTAGAGTATGGAGTGGTGTTGACGCCAAGCGTATTGGTCTTGTTGATGAATTAGGTAATTTGAATGATGCTATTGAAGAAGCTGCGAAAATGGCGGACTTAAAAGAATTTGGCATCAAAAAATTTCCGAGGTATAAAACTGGTATTGAAAGATTGATGGAAGATATGGGAGGCGTAAGCGCTTCAGCTAAAAAGAGTTTGATTGAAGAAGAAATAGGAGTAGAGGCATATGGTATTTTAAAACAAGTGAAATCTGCAATGGAACAAAAAGGAATTCAAGCTAGAATGCCTTTTGCATTAGACATTAAGTAAACTACGATTAAATTTTTCTAAACTCCTTTGCTGTAAATGAACCCGAAAGATAAGAAGTTAGCATTTAAAATTTATCTCTATTTAGGTGCTTTGTTTATTACCTCTTTGGTTGTTTCTAATTTGATTTTTCAAAAATTCTTTTACTGGCAACCTTTCGGTGAAGTCACCATTTTCGGAGCTTCTCTTTTTGAAATTTCTGTGGGTATATTGCCATATCCAATTACATTTTTAATTACGGATTTAATTTCTGAAATCTTCGGAAAAAAGAAAGCAAACCAAATTGTAATCGCGGGTATTTTTGCTTCGTTCTTTTCGCTATTGATTGTTTATACATCATCGTATGTGCCAGCAACAGATTGGTCGCCCGTATCTGATGGAATGTTCACTTCTGTATTTGGGAATACCATTGTGGCTGTTTTTGCCTCAATGATGGCCTATTTACTAGCCCAATTTGTAGATATTCAGATTTATCATTTCTGGAAGAATTTAACCAAGGGCAAACATCTTTGGCTTCGAAATAATTTCTCCACGTTCTTTTCTCAGTTAATTGATACGTTTACCGTAGTGCTATTATTATGTTCTTTTGGTGAAATATCATGGGACAAATTTACCGGTTTAGTAATCAGCGGTTTTCTTTTTAAAGTTTTAATTGCATTTCTCGACACCCCTTTCCTCTATTTCTTCGTATATCTTCTAAGAAAACGCTTTGGTCTTGCAATAGGCGAGGAAATCGACCTTGAAGCATAATATCTATTTGTTTTTAGAGTTTAATCTTAAGCGGTTAGCAGGCGACTAAAATGGTATGCTATTTCTCACTATGTTAAAAACATAATCCCTTAATTAAGGACTACTTAAAAGTATTATCGCAATGAAAAAATTTTTAAAGATTATTGGTGTCATAATTGTATTGGTGGTTGTATTGCTAATCGCAGCTCCTTTTATTCTTGAAGCAAAAATTGGGGACTTGATAAAGACCAATGTTAACAATAATGTAAACGCTGAACTTTATTTTTCAGATGCAAGTTTAAGCTTAATTAAAAGCTTCCCTAATGCTGATTTGAGATTACAAAATGTAACGCTGGTTAATCAAGCACCTTTTGAAGGTGATACGCTTTTTGCCGCTGCAGATGTACACTTGACTTTGGGCTTGAGCGAATTATTTAAAAGTGCCGGTGAACCAATTGCTATTCAAAACTTAAGTTTAGATGGTGCTAATATTCATGTGAAGGTTAATGAAGAAGAAACTGCGAATTACGAAATTGGGAAAGAAACAGGTGAAGCAACTCCTACTTCTGAAGAATCTGAAAGTTTTACATTAGACTTACAATCGTATTCAATTTCTAACTCCAAAGTGATTTATGATGATCAAGCGGCAAAAATATATTTAGAAGTTGCAGATATTCAGCATACAGGTACGGGAGACTTATCGGCGAGTACTTCTGAATTAGATACCAAAACTGAAGCAACGGTTACCTTCGAACTTGATAGTACGAACTATCTAAATAGGAATCCAATTAAACTCGATGCGCTAATTGGTGTTGATTTAGCAAACGATAAATATACCTTTTTGAAAAACGAGGCTATAGTAAATCAGCTGCCTTTGGTCTTTGATGGCTTTGTTCAAGTAATGGAGAATAGTCAAGAAATTGATATTTCGTTTAAAACACCTTCCTCTGATTTTAAGAACTTTCTTGCGGTAATTCCGGAGACTTATTCTAAGAATATTGAGAATGTAAAAACTACAGGTGATTTTGTTTTAGAGGGAAAATTCAATGGAGTGGTTGATGAAACGCACATTCCGAAGTTTAATATTAAAATCAATTCTGATAACGCTTCTTTTAAGTATCCTGATTTACCAAAATCTGTTCGTAATGTGTTTATTGATGTGGACATTATTAATGCAACGGGTATAACCGAAGATACTTATGTTGATATTGGTAAGCTTGCATTTATGATTGATGAAGATACCTTCAATATGGTGGCTAAAATCAATGAGCTGATGGGTAATACCAAGGTCAATGCTCATATTGATGGAAAAATGAACTTAGCAAATATTGAAAAAGCATATCCCGTACCTGCAGATTTAGATTTAAAAGGAATTTTAAATGCAGATATTACGACCTCCTTTGATATGGCATCCATAGAAAATAATAAGTATGAGAATACGCAGACGACAGGTAGCATGAGTCTTGCAAATTTTGAATATAATTCTGCTGAGATGGCTAATCCTGTAAAATTGGAGGCGACATCATTAACTTTCAAT
>CALLIG010000026.1 GCA_938009735.1 uncultured Flavobacteriaceae bacterium | reverse complement strand
ATCGGTGCATACATGGTGCTACCGACGGCTGCCGACTCTGTAGGATACCATACCCACGGTACCCGCAAAGAACAAGAGCTATACATCATCATGAATGGTCAAGGTGAGTATTATGAGAAAGCTACCAAAGATGCTGAACCTATTATTCACCAACTTAAAAAGGGAAATATTACTAGCCTGAAAGGCGATGCTTTTCATGCTATTAAGAATACGGGAGATGAGGCTTTGTTGATTTTTGTGGTTACTACTTTTGAGTAGGGGGGGATTTCAATAAAAGTATAATAGAATATCGATGATTGCGATTGACGAAAGGGTTGAAATGCTTTATGGTGATTTAAAAGATCTAGGTGTAATAGACTTTCTATTTTCTAGAGAATTTAAACGTATGCTTAAACTGATAAAATTTGAAGTACCGTGGAGAAGGCTAGAAGAACAAGTTTTTGACAATAATTCGATCTTTAGGAGCTATAATGATTCAAGAGAACAAGATTCTGAAGAAGCTCTGATTACTATGCTCAATAAGTTAATGGGTGATTCAAATTCCGTTAATTTTACTTATCATGTTATTGTAAGCCTAATTTCATATAAAAAAAGTAAAACAAATTTCGACAACTTAATAGATTCACTAGAAGTAATGGAGTTCCCGGTTAATATAATAAATGCTATAAAAGAAAAAATAAAAATTCACACAAATCAATATATTGAGCTTCATCAAACTACTACAAAAGTGGATTCGAAAGATATAATTAAAGACCAAAAACAAAGAGTATTTATCGTACATGGTCATAATGAAGGTGAACTTAACATACTCGCTAGACTCCTTGAAAAACAAGGGTTAAAACCTATTATCTTGAAAGAACAAGCAAGTAAAGGAATGACTATAATTGAAAAGTTTGAAGCTAACTCAATTAGTGACTTTGCAATAATATTGCTTACTGGTGATGATAAAGGACATCAAAAGAATCATGATAATCTAAATCTTAGAGCGAGACAGAATGTTATTTTTGAAATGGGCTATTTCTTTGCTTTACTAGGTAGAGAAAATGTAATTTGTTTGCAGGAAAAAGGTATTGAAGTGCCAAGTGATCTTGGAGGTAGGATGTATATAGAACTGGATAAATCAGAAGCATGGAAGCTAACATTGATAAAAGAGTTAAAAACAGCGGGTTTTGATGTAACAGCTGATAAACTCTAGGGAGTATTCTAAAAACTGTGTCAATAGTTTCTTCACACTTTTTTTTGATAAAAGGTCTTCGAAGAAGAAGAGACCTTTTGCAAAAAAAAAACTCAGCCTCTGTAGCTAAAGTATTCGGTTTGGGAACTCTCTTTTAAGTACCCTAATTATCGCTGGCCATCCTCTAGTACTTCGTTGCCAACTCTTTTTGTTGTGTTGCAAAGTTAAATATAATTGTTTTTCTAATGCCAAGTCATTTATAAAAGCTCCTTTAGTCTTTGTGCTTTTTCTCATTATTCTATGAAGTGCTTCAACGGCATTAGTTGTATATGTAGCCCTTCTAAGCTCATAAGGGTAATCAAAGCTAACGCTTAACTCATTCCAATCCTTTCTCCATTTCTCCGCAATCTCGGGATATTTACTTCCCCATTTTTGATCAAAACGATCTAACTCTGCTAGTGCTGATACTGAGTCGTCTTGATTATACATTTTCTTTAGGTCTTTACAGACAGTGCGGAGATCCTTCCAGCTTACATGCCTAACACTCGTTCTTACCATGTGTACTATGCAACGCTGAACTAGTGATCGAGGATATACATTTTCTATCACCTGACTAAAACCATTAAGCCCGTCAACGCAGAAGAATATCACATCATCCACTCCACGTTCTTTTAGGTTTTCTAGAATCCGACCCCAGTGTTTAGCGCCTTCTGATTGACCTACATACAGACCTAGTACATCTCTATTACCTTCTAGATCAACACCATAAACGGTATAAACTGCTTTCGTTTCTACCTTCCTGTTTTCTCGTACTTTAAAATGTATCGCATCCAAGTAGATAATTGCATACACATCTTCTAGAGCTCTTGATTTCCATGAATCTATTTCATCCAATACCTTATTTGTAACGGTCGTTATAAAAGACGGACTGTAAGTTACTCCATACATTGTCTCAAAGTGTTCGCTTATGTCTTTATAACTAGTGCCTATAGCATACAATGATAGCATCTGTTGCTCAAATTCTGGAGCTATTTGACGTTCCCACTTTTTTACAATCTGAGGTTCGAATGTACCTAGTCGATCTCGCGGTGGATTTAATTCTACTGATCCTAAACCTGTTTTTAGTGTCTTTTGGGTTGAACCATTGCGCCGATTCTTTAAGTCTTTTGTGCTAGCTATATGATCAGTGATCTCTTCTTCATACGCAGCTTTCACAATCCTACTTATCAATCCTGTTAATGCTCCTCCTTTGCCTGTAAAACCTTTTCCTTCTCGTATTTTTTTAATCGCTTCTTTCTCAAATGCTGCGTAATCAAACTGTTCTTCTTTTGCCTTTTTCATACCTTCAAATTTAATTATTTAAATTTGACACAGTTTTTTAAATACCCTC
>CALLIG010000025.1 GCA_938009735.1 uncultured Flavobacteriaceae bacterium | reverse complement strand
ATAACAGTTCAAAATTCAGCTATTTAGTAAACGATAGATTATTTGTAGAAGCAACAGGTTTTGCTATGGAACCAGAAGAGCTATGGGAGTACCTTGAAAAACTGGAGATCGAAGAACTGCTTTCCAATTAATTCCTTGTTTTTAGAACGTTTCTTTCCTTTCCTCAATTGGTTGTAAACTGCTATATTTCTCTGTGTATTTCTTTTTACTAATAGAAGATCAACATTAAAAATCTGAAATAATTATAAAGGAAGCTTGGATTAAAAAGAATATTTATTTAAGTTTAATTAATAAAGAATTACATCATTTGTGCTTATTTAGTTCATAAATTGCAAAGCGGTGTACCACTTTAAATTAGTAAGGTAAAATATTGAAAATCAGACGGGTATAGTCCTTGTTGTAGGACTGTCATCCCTAAGTGGATGATCTTTCCAAAACTCTTCCATGAACAAAGTGGCTCCTCCTGGACCACCCATTAAATATACAATTGGCATTTTTAACGAATCTGGTTCTTTGGCTTTTAAAACTTTGTAGACTAAGTTGAGGGTTCGAGAATTAGGATTTTCTCTATTTTCTGGTACTTGTAGTATTCCATCTATTGTTTCATAAACTGGCTCAGAACAATTGCAAAGTAAAAGAGAGAAAATTATTAGAGTCCATTTACGCATAGGTCAGCTATTTAACTGACTCTAAGATAAGAGAAACTAACGTTAATCTAGCTTGTCAGTTAGCTCTTTAAATGTCCGTTTTGCATTTTTGCCCTCGTAAAGAACTTGATAAACAGCGTCAATAATAGGTGTTTTAACCTTTTTTGAAAATTTAGCTTTTTGTTCAAAGGCACTTTTGGCAGCATAATAACCTTCAGCGACCATCTTCATTTCCATTTGGGCGCTTTTAACGGTATAGCCTTTACCAATCATATTGCCGAACATACGGTTACGACTGAATGTTGAATATCCGGTAACTAATAAATCTCCTAGATAGGCAGAATTATTAATATTACGTTTCATTTTGTGTACACGCTTGATGTAGCGTTTCATTTCGCGAATGGCATTACTCATCAATACGCTTTGAAAATTATCTCCGTAGCCCAATCCGTGATAAATACCTGCTGCTAAAGCATAAATATTTTTAAGCATTGCGGCATATTCGGTACCGATGATATCATCCGATATTTTTGTTTTGATGTAATGGCTACTGAGGTTTTTTGCTACTAATGTTGCTTTTTCTTGATCATCGCAGGCGATAGTTAAATATGATAGGCGTTCAAGAGCAACTTCTTCTGCATGACATGGGCCAGTTATTACTCCAATATTTTCAAAAGGGATGTTGTATTTTTCATGAAAGTGCTCGCCAACAATCAATCCGGTTTCTGGTACAATACCTTTTATGGCTGAAAAGATGATCTTGGATTGAAAAGAAACAGTTGCCTTTTGTAATTCTCCCTCTAAAAAAGCAGAGGGAATTGCGAAAATGAGAACATCTGCATTTTTTATAATTGAGTTTATATCATCTGAGAGCTCAAGTTGTTCCAATTTAAATTCGACTGAAGACAAGTATTTTGGGTTATGCTTCTCTTTTTTAATATAGTCAATAGCTTCTGAATTGCGCATATACCAGCCCACTTGGGCTTGATTTTCTGCTAACATTTTTACGATGGCTGTAGCCCAACTTCCTCCTCCTAATACTGCAAATTTCATTTCAATACTTATTAAATCGATCTAGCTGGCAAAGCTAAGCTTTTAAAATAGCGAAACCTTAACGTCTGATTATTAGTTATTTAACGATTGTGGCATAGCATTTGTTTTATGTACTATGAATTTTAATACCATATATTATGAAAGCAAAACTACTCTTCGGATTAATCCTTATCGGAACATTGATGACCTCATGTTACACAGAGTCTATCATTCAAGACGAATACATAGAAGAATCTGCTTTTAATACAGATCAGGTTTTACAATCATATGATTTATGGTATGTAGATATTAATGCTACAATAGGAAATGGTGAAGTGCCTTTTTTACAAAGAGCTTTTACCGTATCATTTATTGATGGTGTTGTTTTTGCCAATAATAATTTGGCAGGTATTGGTAAAACAGGAAATGGTTTTGGTATTGATGTGGGTAACTACGGCACCCTGAATGGCACAGTAGAAATTAACCATGATGTTGATGGGCTTTGGTTATTAGACATATTCGCTGTAAACGATAATACTATTGAAGTGAAAGATCCACGTTCAGGAACTTCTTATTTTTTAAATGGGTATCAGACCAGCAATTTTGATTATGATTTTGTCTTTTATGATAATATCAAATATTTCATGCAAGAATATGATGCTTGGGAAAAAGTATATACAAGTGAAGAAGGAGCCCTAAATGATTTTGACGACGAGAACTTTTTACAATTTAACCCCAATTTTTTTCGATCGTCGATTGATGCTAACGGAACTTCGACTGCAAACTTGCAATGGGATTTTGAAGGAGATTATCAGTTGTATGACGTAGAAAACGATGAAACGCTTAAAACTTTAACACTTGCTTACGATACTATGGGCAATGATTACTTCGAGCTTTACGTTATTAATGATAGTACTATTGAGCTGTATCATCCTTCTAGCGAAACTGTATATGAGTTTAAAGGGAAAGGATATCAGCAGTACTTAAAATCGGGCAAAGGTTCGGTTGAAAAGAAAAGAACAAAAACTTCGAACCCAATTATGAAGGTAAAACGAAGTAGAAAGAAATAACGATTTTTTGGTTGGTTATTTAGTTAAGAAACCCCTTGAGCATTAGATCAAGGGGTTTTTTGTTGTTCCTTTTTTTGTATGAATATGACGTTTTTTAAATTCAGAAGGATTCTCGGCTGTAATTTTTTTAAATGTTCTATTGAAATATGACAGACTTTCAAAACCGCATTCAAAACAAGTTTCACTTATATTCTTTCCGCTAAGCAATAATCGCTTTGCTTGACTAATGCGGTATTGATTTAGAAAGCTAACAAAGGTACTGCCAGTAGCTTTTTTAAAATAGCGACAGAAAGCAGGCTTAGTCAAATTACATAAAGTGGCAACTTGATCAACGGTTATCTTATTTTGATACTGTTCATCTACAAGAGCATATATTTCTCGAATTCTGTTTTGTTCCTTTTCACTAAAACGATTAATATAAGGTTGCTTATGAAGTAATTCAAACTCCTTACTTTGAGCTAGTTTTTTTAAAATGTGCATAGAATGCATAAAAGAATCGAAAGGAGAGAGCAGATGCAATTCTTTCAGTAGAGCTCCGATTTC
>CALLIG010000024.1 GCA_938009735.1 uncultured Flavobacteriaceae bacterium | reverse complement strand
TCCTTTTCCTATAAATCCGAAAAGTATGCCCATGATGCTATAGGCCATTAATCTTCCGAAATGATAAATAAATATTTGACTGATTTTTTTAAAGTTATTCGTTCTATCTACAGGTAGCATAAATGCTATTGGACCACACATACCAACGCAATGCAAGCTTCCCATTAACCCTAATATGATTGCTGATAAAATCATCTTGATTTAATACGTGAATTTTTGTTTGTGCAAATATTCTTCTCCCTCATATGTCCATAAAACTTTAATATCCCAGCGACCTTCTAACAAACGTTTGTGAGGTAAAAGCAATTGTGAAGTGGATAGGTTTATGTCTAAATCAAAATCCAAGTGCTTGTTAGAAGGCCTATAAAGGGATACTGTTCCTTTTATATTTTTAAAATTTAAATTGTCAGGAAACTGTATCAAAAATCCTTCAGATATTTTTTCTGTTTTCAACTGGACTGAATTATTCGCAGCATTATTTTCAGCGTCAATTTCGTCTTGATAGCCTAATTCGGCTTTGTAATATTCTTCAGTAACTAAATCATGATTTGAACGATTATCCATACTCATTCGTATCACAAAAAACAGAATAAAACTAATGAAGGCTATGAAAGCCAAAACAATTGCTGTTCCCCAGTTTATTTTCATAATTATTTTTTTTGTCAGATTCGAGCTGAAGTCTATTTATAACTTCTAGGAGCTAAAAAAGCCGCTAATGTTGTTTCTATCAATTTATCACCACTATACACTCCAATTTTCACTTTTTCTTTGTCGCTTTTTATCGCAGCGTTATTGATTTCTATAAACAATGTACCCTCAGCCAATTTTTGAGCTGGCACATTGAAACCTTCATTTCGTACGAGTTTAATTTCTCCTTTATGCGATATAAGTTTAAAGTTCACATCGTTCACGTCTTCTGTTGTTTTATTTACTAGTTTGAATGTATATACATTACTGATAATATTACCTTCTTTATGTTCGTATAACTGCCCTGGTAATCTTAGAATATTTGCTTCTAAGTCATTTCTTAAAAATAACATGCCAATTAAAAGTCCGGTTAAAATGACTAAGATTGCGGTATATCCTTTTAAACGGGGAGTGAATTTGAACTTCTCTTTCTTTGTGATTTCATCTTCGCTAGCATAACGAATTAATCCTTTAGGGAGATTTACTTTCTCCATTATTGTATCACATTCATCAATACAAGCTGTGCAGTTTACACATTCCAATTGAGTTCCATTTCGTATGTCGATTCCAGTTGGACAGACATTGACGCATTGAAAACAATCAATGCAATCACCATTACCTAATGCTTCTCTATCTTCATTTTTACGAAACTTCTTTCTACCATTTTCAGATTCTCCGCGTTTGTGATCATAAGCGACTACAATTGATTTGTTGTCAAGCAGAACACTTTGCATACGTCCGTAAGGACAAGCTATTATACAAACTTGCTCACGAAACCATGCAAAAATAAAGTAGAATACAGCGGTAAATATTAGTAACGAAACCATGGTGCTGATGTGTTTTATTGGGCCGTCGGTGATGTATCGAATTAATTTATCGCTGCCTATTAAGTATGCTAAAAATACATTTGCAATCAAGAAAGAAATGATAAAGAAGAGTATTGTTTTGATGGTTCGCTTTCGTGTTTTTTCTGCGGTCCAAGGTTGGCGCTTGAGTTTGATTTGAGCGCCTCGGTCACCCTCAATCCAGAATTCTATTCTGCGAAAAACCATTTCCATAAAAATGGTTTGTGGGCACATCCATCCACAGAAAATACGACCAAAAGCTACTGTAAATAAAGCAACGAAAATAACACCGATAATCATTGAAATGACGAACAAATGAAAATCTTGTGGCCAAAATGGAAATCCGAATATATTGAAACGACGTTCCAATATATTAAACATTAAAAACTGATTTCCATTTATTTTAATAAAGGGCGCTGAAATCAAAAAAGCCAGTAAAAAGTAACTTACGTATTTGCGATATTCCCATAACTTACCGCTAGGTTTTTTTGGAAAAACCCAAGCGCGCTTACCCTCGTCATTAATTGTGCCGATAGTATCTCTAAAATTTTCTTGGTCTTGTGACATTAGTTTATTTAGTATCACTTTTTCTAAAGTGAGAAATACTATGTTTAATAATTGCTGAAATAGAATCGATAATTATTTCTTACTCCGTTTGTTGCACATTAGGGTCCACCCAAATATCCCCTTCTGCAGCTTTTGGATTCGCAGGAATCTTTCCATTAATCTCCACTAAAATATAGCTAGCAACTTGTGCCATTTCAGCCGGTTTTAATATTGCTTTCCAGGCTACCATTCCTTTACCATCTCGACCACCTTCTGAAATTGTATTGAAGACGTTTTTTATACCGCCTCCGAGAATCCAATTTTGATCTGTTAGGTTTGGTCCAATTCCACCACCACCATCAGCCATGTGACAAGCCACACAGGTGCTTTCAAAAATTACTTTGCCGGCGTTAATATCAGATGAATCGGTTAACAATTGTACTGTACTGGCATCAACTAAACCTTTTGCGGTCTTTTTGTATTCTTCTATTTCCAACTTAGCTACAGCTACTTGTTGTTCATATTCCATGACTTGTGTATAGTCATCAAAGATGTGAAAACGGACCAGGTAAACTACGGCAAAAACAATGGTCGCATAAAACATATACACCCACCAAGGTGGAAGCTTATTATTTAGTTCTCGAATGCCATCATAGTTATGATCTAGAATGATTTCATCTTCAGTTGCTATTGGTTTAGCACCTAATAAATCTTCGTAAATTTTTTTGCCCCAGGTCCATCCAGTAGATTTCGATTGATTGGCCAAATAGCGTTCTTTGGCTTCTTCTGAAAGTGTTTGAAACATTACATTTTCTACCGCATTTAAAATCAATGCTATTGAAATTAATAGCAGTAATATTATCAGCATGAATAATTGTGCTGCTGGATATGCTATAATTGCTGGTTTATTGCCAGAATCAACAAAATACTCCATCAACCCAAAGATGATGAAGAACAATGCGGTTATGTACAACCACCATGGTTTCGTATTTTTCATCGGATGTGGTTTTCTTGGTTATCACTTTCTAATGGCATTTCGCTCATTTCTTTTATGTGTTCTTTTGATGCGGTTAATACCCACCAAAACAACACCACGAAGAAGATGAAGAAAATCAGCAAGGAAATCATAGGGTAAGTTGAGACGCCTTCAATACTTTCTAAATAGCCTTTCACAAATTTTAGCATGACTTTTATTTTCTCTGTTCGTTTTTATTTTTCGGATAGAATTTCTCCTGTTTCCTTTATTTTAATATCAGTACCTAAGCGCTGTAGATATGCTATAAGAGAAACTATCTCTCTATCTTTCATTTCAATAAATTCTTCGCCATTCTCTTTGGCATATGTTTTATCTGAATCATAAGTTTTTGCAAAATCAGGGTCAGCATAAAAGTTTTTTTCGATTTGACTTGCCTGTTTGTCCATTAATTCAAAAGCATTGGCGATTTCTTCCTCAGTATAGGGGACACCTAAAGCGACCATTGCTTCCATTTTATCCTGTATCCCGCTTCGGTCATGTTCATTTAAAACAAGCCATTGATAGGCTGGCATTATTGAGCCAGAAGATGTGCTTTGCGGATCATACATGTGATTTAAATGCCAATTGTCTGAATACTTGCCGCCGATACGAAGCAAATCAGGCCCAGTTCTTTTACTGCCCCAAAGGAACGGATGGTCATATACAAACTCCCCCGCTTTTGCATATTCACCATACCGTTCCACTTCACTTCTGAATGGGCGTACCATTTGAGAATGACAACCTACACACCCCTCGCGAATGTATAGATCACGACCTTCTAGTTCTAATGGCGTATAAGGTTTGACACTTGTAATTGTTGGTATGTTTGATTTCACTAAAATTGTGGGCACTATTTGCACAATTCCTCCAATCAAAATTGCTGCTGTAGCAAGAATAGTAAGTTGAACTGGCTTGCGTTCTAGCCAAGTATGGAAGGTTTCACCTGCAGTTCTCTTTTTTGATACTCGAGTTAAAGCAGCAGCTTCGGCTAGTTCGTCTTCAATTGTACTACCTGCTTTTATAGTGCGAACTACATTGTAAACCATAACGCATGCACCAATTATAAACATACTGCCTCCGATGGCTCGCATCCAGTACATGGGCATGATTTCTGTTACCGTTTCTAAGAAATTACCATAGGCCAAAGTACCATCGGGATTGAATTCTTTCCACATTAAAGCTTGTGTAAACCCTGCGACATACATTGGTAAAGCATAGAGAATTATACCTAATGTTCCTATCCAGAAATGGAAGTTGGCTAAGCCTTTGGAGTACAAACGGGTTTTGGTCATTTTTGGCACCAACCAATAGATCATCCCAAAGGTTAAAAAGCCATTCCATGCAAGTGCGCCTACGTGAACATGAGCAATAATCCAATCGCTAAAGTGGGCAATAGCATTTACATTTTTTAGCGACAACATAGGTCCTTCGAATGTTGCCATCCCATAACCAGTAATTGCTACAACCATAAATTTTAAGGTAGGGTCAGTTCGTACTTTATCCCAAGCACCTCGCAATGTTAATAGGCCATTAATCATACCACCCCATGATGGTGCTAGTAGCATAATAGAAAATGCAACTCCTAAATTTTGAGCCCAATCGGGCAAGGTTGAATATAGTAAATGGTGCGGTCCAGCCCAGATATAAATGAATATCAATGACCAGAAATGCACAATAGAAAGTTTATACGAGTAAATAGGTCTATTTGCTGCTTTAGGAACAAAATAATACATCAGCCCTAAAAACGGAGTAGTTAAAAAGAAGGCTACTGCATTGTGTCCATACCACCATTGCACCAAGGCATCTTGAACACCTGCATATACCGAATAGCTTTTTAGAGCGCTAACAGGAAGTGCTAAACTATTGAATATGTGAAGTACTGCTACAGTTACAAAAGTGCCCAAATAAAACCATATGGCAACATACATATGCCGTTGTCTTCTTTTTAGAATTGTACCAATCAGATTCACTCCAAAAGCGATCCAAACCAATGCAATAGCAATGTCAATAGGCCATTCTAGTTCTGCATATTCTTTGGATGAAGTATATCCTAATGGTAGCGTGATTGCCGCTGCTACAATTATGGCCTGCCATCCCCAGAAATTGAATTTACTGAGGGCATCACTAAACATGCGAGCTTTGAGTAGGCGTTGGCTAGAGTAATATACTCCCGCATAGATAGCGTTGCCAATAAAGGCAAATATCACAGCATTGGTATGTAGCGGACGTAAACGACCAAAACTCAACCAAGAAATTCCGTCAGTTAAGTTTGGGAACATAAACATGAAGGCTAAAAGTAGTCCGACTGACATCCCTACAATTCCCCAAAACATTGTTGCGTAGAGGAAGTTTTTTACGATTTTGTTATCGTAATAAAACTGTTGTACTTCCATAGTTATTCTTCTTTATTTGGTTGGAACTTAGTATGAGTTTTTGATAATTTTCCTGTCTTTTCTTTTACTAATTCATCTTCAAATAGCATGCGGACTGAAGGCGTAAATGCATCATCGTATTGTCCGCTTTTTACAGATAAAATAAAGGCAATGAAAAATACGATTGCGACTATTATACTGATGGCTAATAAAATGTAAATGACACTCATGTTTATATGAATTAAAGTGTAAATCTACAGTTGCTCAATATCAATTAATATGACTTTTATCATGTTCCACTTTTATTCTAGTTTTCTTCCTAAAAAATTAGTCATTACTGTTGTAAATGCTACTACACTTATAGAGCTTAAAGGCATTAAAATTGCCGCAATAACAGGCACTAGCTGACCTATGATAGCGAAATAAAGCCCTACTGCGTTATATAAAAGAGAAAGTATAAAACTCAGTTTAATAATCTTTATCGCCTTTTTTGAAGCGAGTATGTATTGGTGTAATTGTTCGAATTTAGATGCATCTAAGATGCCATCACAGGCAGGTGAAAAGACATTGATGTTTTCTGAAATAGTAATACCAACATTACTTTGTGCCAAGGCTCCAGCATCGTTAAGCCCATCACCTACCATCATTACTTTTTTACCTTGCGATTGTAACGACCTAATAAACTCTAATTTCTGTTCTGGTTTTTGATTGAAATATAAAGGAGTCAATTTTGGCAATAGTTTTTCAAGTCGTCCTTTTTCACCTTCGTTATCACCTGATAGAATACCTAATTTTAAGGTTTCAGACATGGACTTAAAAACTTTGGAAACACCTGTGCGATATTGATTGTGAAAAACATAACGCCCCTTATAATTATCATTACTGCTTATATAGACAGAAGTAGTGAGTGCATCGAATTGTAAGTCGCTGCCAACAAAATCTGCCGAACCAATTTTTATGTTCTCATCGTTTAAAGAACCTTCAATTCCTTTGCCAAGATATTCTTCATAATCATCTAAAGTTTCAATATTTTGATCTGAAAGTAAACTGTATAATGCTCTGCTTAAAGGGTGATTCGATGAGCGAATTGTGTTTTTGAGAAGAGATTCTTCTTCTGAAGAGAGAGGCATGCCCTCATATGTTGCTACGCTTTTGTGATTGGTAGTAATTGTGCCTGTCTTATCAAAGATAGCTGTATCAATTTGTGCTAGTTGTTCGATGGTTTGTGTGTCTTTCAAGTAAAATTTCTTGTTTCCAAAAATTCTTAGCATGTTACCTAATGTAAATGGCGCCGCTAACGATATGGCACAAGGGCATGCAATTATTAAAACAGCAGTAAAAACATTCATTGCTTTGCTGGCATCGTAAAAAAGCCAAAAACTTGTTGCTAAAAAAGCTATGCTTAAAACTGCTATTGTGAAACGCTTGCCAATACTATCGGTAAGGGTTTGAAAGGTGCTTGATTTATTGGTTTGAAAAACGGAATTACTCCATAATTGCGTCAAATAACTTTGAGATACTGATTTCAAAACTTCTATTTCTAAGGCACCTTGCAATTGTTTACCTCCAGCGAATACCTTGTCTCCAGATTCTTTTTTAACCGGCTCTGATTCGCCAGTTACAAAGCTGTAATCTATTCGAGCTTTTCCATTAATTAAAAAACCATCAACAGGTATTATTTCTTCATTTCGAATTAATAATCGATCTCCTTTTTTTATCTCATGTACTTGAGCGGTTTCTTCTTTTTTGTTGGAATTTATTCGGGTCACCGCAATGGGAAAATACGATTTGTAATCACGTTCAAACGAGAGAAAAGAATAGGTTTTTTTTTGAAAGAATTTACCCAAAAGCAAGAAGAATACTAATCCTGTTAAGGAATCAAAAAATCCTGGACCCCAAGCAAAAATAATATCCAAAGTACTTCTTAGAAATAATACTATAATGCCTAAGGCAATAGGCACATCAATATTTAATAATTTAGAACGAAGACCTTTGTAGGCAGCTATGAAATAATCCCAACCCGAATAAAAAACAACGGGTAGTGAGAATACGAACATTAACCATCGAAAAATATGTTGATATTGGTTGAGCCAAAATTCCCCTCCAGAGATCTGATTGGTTGTTATGTCAAAATAATCAGGAAAAGAAAGGAACATTACATTGCCAAAAGCAAAACCTGCAACTCCTATTTTATAAATTAAACTGCGATCAATAGGCTTCTTTTTGTTGTCGTAATCATCTAAAGAAATGTAAGGCTCGTATCCGATTTTGGCTAACAACAGCACTAATTTTTTCAAAGAAAAAACTGAACTATTGTATGTTATTCGGACAGTCTTTTTAGGAAAATCTACTTGAGAGTTAGTTACTGAAGGTTGAAGCTTATTTAAGTTTTCTAATACCCAAATACAAGAACTGCAATGAATATGAGGAATATATAGGTTGATGATTTGAAGCTTACCGTCATTGAATTCCGTTAATTTATCAACTATAGCAGACTCTTTGAGGAAGTCATATTTTCCTTCAGCTATTTTTGGAGTAGCGCCGGCAGCAGATTGTAAGTCGTAATAATAGGATAAGTCGTTGCGAGAAAAAATCTCATAGACTGTTTTGCATCCGTTACAACAGAAGACTTTTTCATCAAATTTGATGAGATTTCTATAACAGTCATCACCACAATGGAAGCAGTTTTTACTATCCATAATTTTACTTGCTTATGCCTAATGCAAAGGTTTAAATAGAGGGGTTCTAAAAACATGATAATTGTCAGGTTTTACTTAAATTGTAGGAAGTACCTTTGTAGTGTTAGATATAAATTAGTAGATCATGAAAAGCAGGTGTGAAAATTGTATCGTTCGTCAGTTCAATTCTTTACGAGCAATGAGTAAAGAGGAACTAAAAAAGGTTTCAGATTCTAAAATTTCAAAAAAGATTAAAAAGGGAGAAGCTCTTTTTGAAGAAGGAGAAAAGTTAGATGGCGTTTTTTGTGTTCGTGATGGTGTCTCTAAATTATCTAAACTTAGTGCTAATGGTAAAGATCAAATTGTAAAATTAGCAAGTAAAGGAGAGGTGATGGGTCAACGTTCTGTAATAGCTGAAGAATCAACAAATTTGAGTGCTGTTGCAGTAAGCGATATGGAAGTCTGTTTTATTCCAAAAGAAATCATTTCGAATACATTGAATACAAATCCGAATTTTGCTGTTGAGGTATTGCGGCATATGGCACATGATCTAAAAGAAGCTGATGATGTAATTGTAAATATGTCTCAAAAAACGGTCAAGCAACGTATGGCAGAAGCTTTTTTATATTTGGCAAAAAACTATGGAGAAGATGAAGAAGGATATTTAAATTTAACATTATCACGTGAAGACTACGCTAATGTTGTTGGTACAGCTACAGAATCTTGTATTCGCATTATTTCTGAATTTAAGAAAAAGGGTTTTATTAAAACTTCCGGTAAAAAAATAGGTGTTGCTAATCAAAGAAAACTCCAAGATTTGATTGAAGGGTTTTAACTTTTTGCCTGTCTAAAAACTGATATTTGTCATAGTTTTGGTTGATGCTTACTTTTAATTTTGTTGTAGATCAAAACAATGAAGATGAAGAAAGTACTTATACCCACAGATTTTTCTAAGAATGCATGGAACGCTACACGATATGCATTAGAACTCTTTGAAAATGAGAAATGCGAGATTAATTTATTAAATACCTATACTCCAGCTATAGCTACCAGTCGATTTTTAGGAGCTTCTATTGAAAGTGGTAATTTAGAGAACTCAGCGAAGTTTGCCTCTACATTAGGACTCAAGAACTTAGTAAAACATATAGCTAAGGATTTTAATAATTCAAATCACACCATTAAAACCATTTCTTCCTTTAGTTTTTTGATAGATGAAATTAAAGAGATTCTTGATGCTCAAGAGATTGACTTTATTGTAATGGGCACTACTGGAGCTACCGGTTTAAAGGAGGTTTTTATGGGAACACACACGGTAAAAGTGATTAAGTCGATTCGTACCTGTCCTGTTTTAGTAGTTCCCAATGATTTTATTTTTTCAAAGACATCAGAAATAGCTTTTGCTACTGATTATAAAAGAAGTTATGATGCCGAGATGCTAAATTCGTTAAGGCAAATGGCGTTATGTTTTGATGCCACTATTCGTATTATGCACATTACAGAAGAGAAGACTTTGAATAAGTTTCAAGATGCCAATATGCATATTTTGAGTGAATACCTTAGTGCAATTAAACATACCTTACATTGGGCCCCTCTTTTTGCTAGTAAGTCAGAAGTTATTGGTGAATTTGTAGAAGAAATGAGTATTGATATTCTCGCTATGGTGAATTTTGAACATAGTCCTCTTTCTCAATTAATGAGAGAGCCTGTGATAAAACATTTGGCTTTTCATATGCGTGTTCCATTACTGGTATTACCCGAGTTTGGGTGTAATGAACTTTCTAATTTGACTAATAAACGTAATAATATTTTAGACACTCAAACTTAAATAAGACGCTACCAAAATCTAATTTATTATGATATGCTTTTAGTTAGCAGCTTAATTTTTACGATATCTTCTAAAAAGCTTCTTTAATAGGCGATGGTATATTAATTTTGTGTAAAATTCGACATGAATTTACCTAAAACTACCAAAAAGAGAATTGTAATAATTGGTGGTGGATTTGGCGGAATCTCGCTAGCCAGAGCCCTTAAAAATCTCGATGCACAAATTGTGTTAATAGATCGTCATAATTACCATACTTTTCAGCCTTTATTATATCAAGTATCTACAAGTGGTTTAGAACCTGATTCAATTGCTTACCCAATTCGAAAGGTTTTAAAGCGATTAAATAATTTTCATTTTAGACTTGCCAAAGTAGAAAAAATTAATGCAGATAAAAAGGAGTTGCATACCAATATTGGATCGCTTAATTATGACTATTTGGTTTTAGCAACCGGAACAAAAACCAATTTTTTCGGTAATTCAGGTATTGAAAAGAATGCGATGCCTATGAAAACGGTTCCGCAAGCATTGAATATTCGAAGTCTAGTGCTGCAGAATTTGGAAAGGGCTGACGATACAGCAGATACAGAGCAACGAAAAGCTTTGCTTAGTATTTGTATTGTTGGAGGAGGGCCAACAGGAGTTGAGCTTGCTGGAGCTTTTGCAGAGTTGAAAAAACACGTATTTCCGAAGGATTATAAGTTTTTAGATGTTAACGAAGTCGAGATTCACCTTTTTGAAGGTGGACCAAGAATATTGTCACCAATGAGCGTAAAAGCCTCCAAAAAGGCAGATGAGTTTTTGAAAAACTTGGGAGTTCAAGTGCATCTCAATACGATAGCTTCAGATTATGATGGTTTGACATTGCAAACATCAAAGAGAGAGCAGTTTAAAACTAAAAACTTTATATGGGCTGCTGGTGTTACCGGGGCAACTATTGATGGTTTTGAGCCAATTAAAATTGTGGAAAGAGTAAATAGATATAAAGTTAATCGTTTCAATCAACTGGAAGGGAATGATGATGTTTTTGCGATAGGAGATATCGCCTATATGGTTACGGAAGATTTTCAGAATGGACACCCACAAATAGCGCAACCTGCGATTCAACAAGGTGAATTACTTGCCAAAAATTTAAAACTGTTATTTGAAGGTAAAACGATGAAGCCTTTTATTTATTTTGATAAAGGAACTTTGGCCACAGTAGGAAGAAACAGAGCTGTAGCAGACTTAGGTAAGTTAAAGTTTGGAGGGTTTTTTGCTTGGTTTATTTGGATTTTTGTACACCTAATCGCTCTAGTTGGTTTTAGAAATAAGGTGGTTGTGTTTTTTAACTGGGCTTATAACTATATTAATTATGATAAGGCTGCAAGATTAATTGTACGACCTTTCAAACAGAAAATATAATTTGGAGGTATTTAAACCTTTGCTATATTTGCAACGTTGTGTTGTAACCCAAACCTAAATTAGGTAAGGGCCAATGAAAGGCTTTCCATGTTGGAAGGCTTTTTTTTATTCTTGCATTTTGGACAATAACTGAAAGCTGTTTTATGCGCTGTCGGCTAAGGTGCCAGCAGGTTTATGCCTTTTATGAGCAACTTTCAAGGGAATAGTTTTTTCGCTGGACTCCTTTTGTTTATCAAGTTTTCGTTGTTCTTCTTGTAAAAGTTGCCAAGATCTTCTAGCCTTTGCGGCTTTGGAATGGGACTGTGTTTTGTTCATAGTAGTGCTAATGGTTAATTAGTACCTGCAAATTATGAAAGGTATAGATGAAAAGCAGTCTTTAATCGTTCATTGGTAAAACCAAACGTTAAAATGCGTTTACGTAAGATAAGTCTTACTTTGTATTCGAAAAACACTTTTATTGACGTACAGAAACCTAGCTTGATGCTATACTATGAAGTAAAGAATGTATTAATGAAGCTGCTAATTTGGAGGTATGGTTATCAATATCGTAGTTTGGGTTTAGCTCGGCGACATCTGCACTAATAAGCTTTTTTGAAGCAATAATCACCTGTAAAGCTTTTAAAACCATGTCTGGAGAAAAACCCATCGGCGATGGTGCACTTACTCCTGGTGCGTAAGCCGAAGAAAAGCCATCTAGATCAATTGTTAGATAAATGTGATCAACTTTACCAATGAAATCTAATAACTGTCGAACTATTACTTCTGCATTTTCAATGCTAAATTGATCCGTTTCGATGAAGTTAACGCCCAAATCATCTGCCGTTTCAAATAGCGAACGATCATTCGAATCTTGCCGTATTCCAATACATAAATAGTTGAAATCAATATTTTCTGATTTGCAGTCTTCTGAAATTTGATAAAATGGAGTGCCTGAATTCGAGCCAGTTAAACTAGAGCGTAAATCAAAGTGTGCATCAAAATTTATAATACCGATACTTTTAGTAGAAGGAAGGTAGTTTTTGATACCATTATAATGCCCGTATGCGATGTCATGCCCACCTCCTAAAAGTAATGGAAATGTATTTTGTTCTAGTAATTGAGTAACAACCTCCGAAAGATGCTTTTGCGCATTTTCCATATCGCCATCAATACAATTTATACTGCCACAATCAAGTAAATCAATATTCTCGGCTAGATGATTGGGTAATTTACCCAGAATCTTACGTATGGCTTCCGGACCTTGAACAGCGCCTACTCTTCCTCGGTTTCGTCTAACACCTTCATCGCAAGCATAACCAACTAACCCAAATGCTTTTTTGTCTTTAGAAAGAACATCGGCATTTGTTAGATTTATACATTGAACTTTCTCATGCAAATACAGTTTTCGTTCGGATGTTCTTCCGGTCCAGATTTCTTTATTTGTTGGTGCGTAGTTGTTCATGAGGTTTAATTTCAATCAAATAAATTTTCCAGAAGAGTGTCTTCCACTAAATTAGGTAAAGTTATTTTTAATTCAGGAGTGCGTTGCATTTCTCGTTTGATAGCGAAAAGAGCTTCTTCATTTCTTGCCCAACTTCTTCTTGAAATTCCATTATTTACATCGTAAAACAGCATGTTTTTTAGTTTTCTTGAGGCATCTTCTGAACCGTCTAAGACCATTCCGAAACCGCCATTCATGACCTCGCCCCAACCAACTCCTCCGCCATTGTGAATTGAAACCCAGGTGGCTCCTCTAAAACTATCACCAATCACATTATGAATCGCCATGTCGGCAGTAAATTTACTTCCGTCGTAAATATTACTGGTTTCTCTAAAAGGTGAATCGGTGCCACTTACATCGTGATGATCTCTTCCTAAAACTATCGGTGCTGTTATGTCACCAGAAAGAACTGCCTGATTAAAAGCCTCAGCAATTTTAGCACGACCTTCAGCATCAGCATAGAGTATTCTTGCTTGAGAGCCTACCACTAAATTGTTGTTTTCTGCTTCCCGAATCCAGGTGATATTGTCTTGCATCTGCTGTTGAATTTCTTGCGGAGCTTCCTTTTTTATCTGCTCCATAACATTCAAAGCAATCTGATCTGTTTTTCGTAAATCTTCAGGTTTACCAGAAGCACAAACCCAACGGAAAGGTCCAAATCCGTAGTCAAAACACATTGGTCCTAAGATGTCTTGAACATATGATGGGTACTTAAAATCAATTTTGTTTTCAGCCATTACATCTGCACCTGCGCGAGATGCTTCTAATAAAAAGGCATTGCCATAATCAAAAAAGTAGGTGCCTTTTGCTGTATGTTTATTTATAGATTTAGCGTGTCTCCGTAATGATTCTTGTACTTTTTCTTTAAATTTTGAAGGATGCTCACTCATCATTTGATTGGCTTCTTCCAAAGACATCCCGATAGGATAATAGCCACCTGCCCAAGGGTTGTGCAATGAAGTTTGATCAGAACCCAAATGAATGAATATATCTTCTACATCAAAACTTTCCCAGACTTCGGCGACGTTGCCTATATATGCTAAGGAAACTACTTCCTTATTAGCGATGGCAGTTTTGGTTCGAACCACTAAATCTGATATGTTATCGATAAGTTCATTAACCCAGCCTTGCTCATGTCTTTTTGTTGCTGCAGCTGAATTCACTTCGGCGCAAATAGTAATACAACCTGCAATATTTCCTGCTTTGGGTTGTGCACCACTCATTCCACCTAATCCGGCTGTTAAGAATATTTTTCCTGCGGGAGTTTCATCCTTTTGCAAAACTTTCCGAAAAGCATTCATTACGGTAATTGCCGTTCCGTGGACAATTCCTTGCGGACCAATATACATGTATGAGCCAGCAGTCATTTGCCCATATTGAGTAACGCCTAAGGCATTATATTTTTCCCAGTCGTCTGGTTTCGAGTAGTTCGGAATCATCATTCCGTTAGTAACAACAACTCTAGGCGCTTCTTTCGATGAAGGAAATAAACCCATTGGGTGCCCTGAATAGATATGTAATGTCTGCTCATTAGTCATGTGCGCCAAATAGTACATGACCAAGAGGTATTGTGCCCAATTTTGAAATACGGCACCGTTACCACCATAGGTAATTAACTCTTCTGGATGTTGCGCAACTGCAGGATCAAGATTATTCTGAATCATCAACATGATAGCGGCAGCCTGCGTGCTTTTTGCAGGATATTCGGTAATTGGTCGCGCATAAATCTCATGTTCTGGCTTGAACCGAAACATATAAATGCGACCGTAATTTTTTAGTTCTTCGGCAAATTCTTTAGAAAGTTCTGGATGCCAATTTTTTGGAAAATATCGTAATGCATTTCGTATCGCTAGTTTCTTCTCATCCAAAGACAAAATATCTTTACGCTTTGGAGCATGATTAGCATCCATTTTATAATCCTTTTTTGAAGGGAGTTCTGAAGGAAGGCCCTGAAGAATTTGTTCTTTGAAATTCATTTACTACTTTTTAATGCTTGTGTTTATCAAAAACCAATTCACCATTTTTCCATACCATACAAGGTTTGAAGTTTCCTTGGTTATATAATATTTCTTGATAATTATCGGTGTGAAAGCCTATAAAATCTGCATTAAACCCTTTTGCTATTTGACCTCTGTCTTTTAGGTTTAAAGCTGCAGCTGCTCGAAAGGTAATCCCTGCTAAAACTTCTGCATTACTTAGTTTTTCAAAAGTGCCCAAAATAGCTGCCTGAGTGAGCAGATCACCCATTGGCGCAGAACCCGGGTTGTGATCGCTTGCTATGGCCAATGCACCACCAGCATCTAAAATTTTACGAGCGGGCGTGAAATCACAACCCAACCCAATAGATGCACCAGGTAAAGCTGTAGCGATTACATTACTACTAGCTAAAAGATCAACTTCTTTTTGTGTACTCGCTTCTAAATGATCTGCGCTTATGGCTTGAAAATCTATAGCAACCTTGCTACCTGAAGTTGAAAATTGATCAGCGTGAACTGTAATGTCAAAACCTAATGCTTTCGCTTTTTGAAAATATGGAGCGATTTGTTCTGCGGAAAAAGCACTTTCTTCAATAAAGGCATCAATGCGATTGGTTAGATTTTCATCCTTCAAAATAGGAAATAACTTTTCGCTTATTTCAGCTAGATATTCTGTTTGATTGCCCTCATAATCTTTCGGCAGCATATGTGCCGCGAGGCAAGTAGAAATTAGATCTGCTGAAACATTTGCATTTGTTGCAGCAATAGCACGAAGCATTTTTAATTCCTCATCAATAGACAATCCATACCCGCTTTTCACTTCAATAGTTGTTACCCCACTTTTCAAGTGACGATTGGCCAGTTTGGTAGTGCGTTTTATTAATTCTTCTTGTGTAGCTTTTCTAGTTTGGGTAACTGTGTCCCAAATACCTCCTCCAGCTTTTGCGATTTCTAAATAACTCATGCCAGCGTTTCGCATCGCATAATCATTAGCTCTTGAACCTCCGAAACAGATATGAGTATGTGAATCAATCAGACCTGGCAGGCAAGTATGATTTCCTTTAAGTTCTTGAATTTCTATATTATTTGGACGTTTTGATAAATCTTCAAAATTTCCAATTTCTTGTATTTTTCCGTTTGCAACCAAAATACCTGCATCTTCAAAAATACGGAGCTGGCTATCAGAAATGGCTCCTTTTAATGATAATCCCGACATGGGAATAACTTGCTTAAAAGGACCTATAAGGGTAGTTTTTTTCATGTTTTATTGTAATTCAGAATACAGAAAAGAGATTTTAATTTGTCTCTTGTCTCTTGTCTCTTGTCTCTTGTCTCTTGTCTCTCGTCTTTGTTCTTTTCTCTCTATTCTTTTTTCTCTGTTTTAATATACTTCAAATTCATCTGAGAATTGTGTTGCTAAAGAGATTTTCTCTTTTTTTTCTATTTCATGAATCACCTTTATGATTGTTTTGTCTTGAATCATTTGAATACCTGCTTCAATATCATTGGCAAAAACACGATCCTTTTCGGCAAATGGCACGTTTTTTCGAACCTCTTTGTGAATTTCATCTAAGAAAACTCCTGATTTCATAGGCTTTCTAAATTCAAAAGCTTGCGCAGCTGTAAGTAATTCAATAGCTAATATTTTTTCAACATTACCAATAACTTGAAGTGCTTTTCTTCCTCCGATTGAACCCATACTCACATGATCTTCTTGACCCAAAGAGGTTGGAATACTATCTGCACTTGAAGGAAAACATAAACCTTTGTTTTCACTAGCCAAAGCAGCTGTAGTGTATTGAAGAATCATATAGCCAGAATTTATTCCGGTATCTTTCATCAATAATTTAGGTACGCCAGGGCTATTACCTTCCAAAGACAAATAAATACGACGGTCTGAAATATTTCCAATTTCAGAAGCTGCCAAACATGCATAATCTAAAGCCATAGCTAAAGGTTGTCCGTGAAAATTACCTCCACTAATCGTAAACTCTTCGTTTATAATTACGGGGTTGTCGGTGACAGAATTAAGCTCGACTTCTACTAATTCTTTGAGGTGTAGCCATGCATTTCGAGATGCGCCATGAACTTGAGGAATACAACGTAGTGAATAAGGGTCTTGAACCCGTTCACAATCAATATGATCTTCCATTATTTCAGAACCTTTCAAAAGTCTTTTGACTCTTTGAGCAACATGAATGTTTCCTTTGAATGGTCTTAATTCGTGCAGCTCCTTAAAAAAAGGTTTTACAGAACCTTGTAAACCTTCAATCATCATCGCGCCAATAATGTCTGCATGTGAAAGACAAGCATGTAATTTTTCTACCACCTTGACAGCATGGGCTGCTATAAATTGGGTTCCGTTAATTAGCGCAAGACCTTCTTTAGGTCCAAGTTCTAAAGGTTTTAACCCAACACCGTTTAGAAATTTGTCGGCAGGAATAGTTTTGCCACCAAACATGATTTTACCTAGACCTATCAGCGGAAGGAATAAATGTGAGAGTGGTGCCAAATCACCAGAGGCGCCAACAGAACCCTGAGCGGGTACAACCGGAATAGCATCGTGCTCAATATGCCATATAATTCTATCTAATGTGGTTTCTGCAATACCTGAAAAACCTTTAGCTAAAGATTGCACTTTAAGAATCATCATCAGTTTTGCAATCTCCTTGGCTATAGGGTCGCCAACACCAACACTATGACTTTGCAGAATGTTGGTTTGTAATATGGTGGTTTCTTCTTTAGATATTTTGGTAGTACATAAAGGACCAAAGCCTGTATTGATTCCGTAAACAGGATCACCTTTATCGACAATATTTTGAACGATTTTCCAACTAGAATTTACCTTCTTGCGTGTGGAATCGGTTAGCGCTACTTTGGTTTTTCCGGATGCGATAGAAAGGGCTGTACTTGCGGTAAGCCAATCTTCTCCGAAATTAAAGGTTGTTGGTGCTGAAATCATTTGTATGTATTTAGGTATTGTAAAATTAGTTGTTAACTTTGATAATTACCAATACCATTATTATCACTATTTAATAACTATGGGTTATCAATTAGAATTACGTCATTTCAAATATTTTACAGCTGTAGCTGAAGAATTACACTTTAGAAAAGCAGCAGAACGATTATTTATTTCTCAACCAGGTTTGAGTCGGCAGATCAAGCAAATGGAAGAGATTTTAGATGCACAGTTATTCATTCGTAGTAAAAAAAAGGTTTCCTTGACTCCCGCAGGAGAATATCTAAAGGGCGAAATACAATTTATTTTGAATCATTTAGAATTGACACAAAAGCAATTAAAGCTGATTAATCAAGGTAGTTCAGGAGAGCTTCGTATTGGCTTTTTAGGGTCAGCGATGCAGCATGTAGTACCAAAATTATTGGTTCGATTACGAGACATGTATCCAAACATTAAAACTAGTCTTGATGAGCTTTCGAATCATGCTCAAGTTGATGCAGTATTAAAAGATAAACTCGACTTAGGCTTCGTTCGATTGGCTAGAGTACCTAAAGAATTGAATATAAAACCCGTATTTGAAGATACTTTTTCGGTAGTTTTACCAAAAAGGCACCTGCTAAATAAAAAGACTTTTAAAGGAATGCAACAGCTAAAGGATGAAAATTTTGTTTTGTTCTCACAAGATTATAGTCCGCTGTATTTTGATAAGGTGATGAGTATTTGCGAGGATGCGGGTTTTACGCCTAAGGTTTCGCATCGATCAGTACATGCACAGACTATTTTCACTTTGGTAGAAAATAACTTAGGTATCGCTATTATTCCCACTTCATTGCAAAAAGGATTTGATATGGATGTTAAGTTTCTTGAGTTGAAAAAAATTAAACAACGCGCCAGGTTGTCTGTCATTTGGAAAAGAGATAATAGAAACCCTGTATTGAAGCATGGTGTGAATTTGCTGTTAAACAAGATATAAGTACAGTCTCAAATCTTTAAATTTGTGGGCTATTAAAAGATAATGCTATGATTTTAGATTTAATAAAAAAGAGACGTTCTGTTTTTCCCGCTCAGTATATTGATAAACCCATTTCCAAAGCAGCAATAGAGGAAATTCTAGAGGCTGCGAATTGGGCACCAAATCATAGGAAAACCGAACCTTGGCGATTTAAAGTTTTGCAGGGTGATAAGAAAGTAGCGTTGGGTGAATTTTTATCAAATACATACGTTGATATTACAGAGAAACCAAAGGAGATAAAAGCAAAAAAGCTTATTGAAAATCCTAAAAAGGCAGCTGCGATTATCGCTATTTGTATGCAACGTGATCCCAATGAGTGCGTACCTGAATGGGAAGAAGTAGCGGCTACCGCTATGGCTGTTCAGAATATGTGGTTATGCTGTACTGAAATGGGAATAGGATGTTATTGGAGTTCTCCCGGACTCATAAAATACATGGACGAGTTCTTTGATTTAAACGAAGGTGAAAAGTGTTTAGGCTTTTTCTATATGGGTTATTACGAAGGCGAACTTCTTGAAGCTTCAAGAAAACCTATAGCAGATAAAGTGGTTTGGATGGATTAGCATGAATAAGCTATTCCTTTGTAAATAAAAATTCACCACCACCTTGTTTTAAAGTCATTTCACTTTTTTCAGAATCAAATTCCAGAACGACGCCAGCAGGTTCAAAACGGAATATGTTATTGGCTGATGCGGTTAGTGGGAAAGATCCTTGCCCAGTTGCTTGTGCTATTAAGGTATCGTCCTTTTTACTAATAGTTATTTTCAATGGTATTTGAGTGCTTGCATATACTCCAATGTAAGTTTCTAAGACCGCTGGGTCAACATCAAATTCTTCAAAAGTGGGAATTTTAAATGGTATATCGAGAACAGCACTAACTGCAGAAATTAGGATTTGATTATTGTCATAAATTGTGCCGTTAGAAGTAAGGCCAACTGCAATTTTATCATCTTTTAAATAACCAAGAAAAGAGGAGAAGCCATCAATTCCGCCACCATGGCCGTAACCCATCTTATCATTGAAAGGAAATTGCATTATCCCTAACCCTAATCCATCTTGAATGTTTGTCATTTGATCAAGACTAGTGGTTGAAATTACTTTTCCATTAAATAACGCAATTATAAAAGTATTGAGATCTGAAGGTATAGATACAATTGCACCAGCACCTAAAGGAATACTCATGTCAGTTTCATCTTGAACAGTCCAAGTTTCGGCAAAGCGATATGAATTACTTTCATTATTCTCTAATTGAATGTTGCCTCCCACATATGTGCTTTTTAATCCTAATGGTTTTGTAATTTTTTCCTTAACGAGTTGGGTATAAGATTTTTTGAAAACATCTTCGAGAATAAAGGTTAGTAGCACAAAGTTAGAGTTGCTGTATTCTGTTTTTTCATTTGGCTTAAAAACATTCGGAACATCCTTAATAATTTGTATAAGTTCTTTTTTAGTTTTAGACGTTGTATTATACTCTAGATACGACGGTGAATTAGTAAAGTTGAAAATTCCACTTCTATGACTTAGCAACTCTTTTATAGTAATCTCATTGGCACTTTCTATTTCAGGATAGAAGTTTGATAACGGATCACTTAATTTTAATTTGTCTTCTTCAATGGCTTTGAAAATAAGAGATGCAGTAAACATTTTTGAGATGGAACCAATGCGGTATTTGGTATTCGTGTCTGCTTTTTTGCCGCTTTCTATATCTGCATAACCAATGGCTCGTGCATATATTTCGTTACCATTTTGCGAAATAGCGATACTACCCATGAACTTGTCATTCGTTTCTAAGCTATCAAAAAGACTATCAAGTTTAACTTGGTTAAAAGTTTGTGCAAAGCCATTGAATGCTATAAGTCCGATTAGTAAAAAAGAAAATAGATGTTTTTTCATGATGTATTTTTAATTAAAAATAGAAAGTAGTGCTTCTTTAAATGCTTCTCCGTTTACCCAAACGGTTTTAATATATATTCCTAAGAATATCATAGTAACTACAAACTTCATAAAGGCTCCTGTTAGAAAACCTAAAAAGGAACCGAAGGCAGCCTTCAATGCTGTTTTATTGTCTGCTTTGTTAGATAATTCTCCTAAAAATGCGCCTACAAACGGACCTATAATTATCCCGAAAGGGATAGGGGCAAGTATACCTACGATGAGTCCGATAGTTGTGCCAATCATTCCGGCACGAGTACCTCCGAATTTTTTGGTTCCGATTGCTGGTATGATATAATCTAAAGCGAAAACGATGATGGCTATACCTCCTGTTATTCCAAGAAGCACCCAATTATCGGTTACTGCGGCTGTTAAATGAAGTAATAAAAGCCCAACCCAACTAATAGGTGGGCCTGGTAGAATCGGTAAAAAGCTACCGATGACTCCAACAAGGCAGAGAATGAATCCTATAATTAGTAAAGCAATATCCATAAGGTAATTTTCTATTTGACGAAGGTAGCTATGATTTGTTACACATATATAGTAAAGAAAAGTCGCTTCAATAATTATTCAACTATAAAATTAGTTTAAACTAAATATTTAGTTATATTTGTTTTGTAGTTCAACTAAAAAGTTAGTTTAAATGAAACAATTGACAAAGGCAGAAGAGGAAGTAATGCAGATTTTATGGCAGTTAGAGAAGTGTAATGTAGCTGCGGTTATTGCTGAGTTGCCAGAGCCTAAACCCGCATATAATACGGTTTCTACCATAGTTCGCATATTAGAGAGCAAAGGTTTTGTAGACCATCAACAAGAGGGCAAAGGGTATTTGTACTTCCCAATTTTGAAGAAATCGGACTATAGTAATCAATCAATCAACAAGCTAGTTGATGGATATTTTCAAGGCTCCTTTAAGAGTATGGTGTCTTTTTTTATGAAGAAGAATGACATGAGTCTATCTGAGTTGGAATCTATATTAAAAGACATTAAAACTGCCGAGCCGGTAGCTGCAAGTAAAAAACATAAACAGTAAAATTATGCTACAATATATCTTAGAGTGCATCGCTTTCCAGTTAGTGTTTTTGATTATCTATGATGTGTTCCTGAAGCGAGAAACCTTCTTTCAATGGAATCGATTATATCTAATTGGCACCTATATCATATCGATGGTTTTGCCATGGGTAAAGATTGAGGCTATGAAAACAACTATGCCAGAATCTTTTCAAGCCTACCCTGAGTTTTTATGGAGTATGAATAATTCAGCAGTCGTTACAGCTACAACACAAGAACCTACGTTCAGATTCTCATGGGAGTACGCACTATTATTTGGTGGAATGCTTTTATCTGCGCTGTTTTTCGGCTATAAATTATATCAAATTTATGCTTTAAGACAAAAGGGAGAGGTTCAATATTTCAAAGATTTCACACGTATAATTATTGCGAATAGTTCAATGGCATTCTCATTCTTTAAGTCCATTTTTCTTGGCGATAAAGTGATAGAAAGAGACCATGAGAATATTTTGCAACACGAATTGGTACATATTCGACAGCGACATTCTTATGATTTGATATTTTTTGAGTTCATGCGCATAGTGGGTTGGTTTAATCCTTTAGTTTATGTGTATCAACGAAGAGTTTCAGAACTGCATGAATTTATTGCTGATGCACATGTTGCCAAAACCCATAAAAAAGAACAATACCAACTGTTGCTTTCTGAAGTATTTCAAACACAGCATATCTCATTCATCAATCAATTTTTTAAATCATCATTAATCAAAAAACGAATCGTCATGTTATCAAAAGAGAAATCAAAGAAAATCTTTCAGTTGAAATATCTGTTATTACTACCTCTTGTTTTTGGGATGTTGTTTTACTCCTCATGTGAAAATAAGAGTTCAAATAACAATGAACTAACTATCGAAGTAGGAAGTATTGAGGAACTAACTGAGGAGGAAGAAAAAGTAATGTTTGATGAGTTGGTTAAAATGACAAAACTTGAGAGTGAATGGGCATTGTATGTTCGTGATAAAAATGCAGCTATGAAGTTTGTAAAGTCAATAGATGACTCATACATATCTGGTCTAAATGGTGAAAAGATTAAAGCAAAATTAGCAATAGATAATAGTTTGGTTACTCTTTACCCTAACACAGGGAATGTTGACATCAGTATTAGTGAATTACATGATTCATGGGGTGAAAGGTATAACCTAGTGAACACCAAAAGAAATGAAATCCTTGAAAAATACTCTGAACAAAGTTCCGCTGCTATAGAAATAAATAGGGAATACAAAGCATTAATTACAGAACTTAAAGGGGATAACCCGGAATATCTTGAGTTTTTTTGGTTAGATCAAGCTCCGATATTTCCAGAGTGTAATAATGAATTAGATAAAGCAGCATGTTTTGAAGAATCTTTTCTAAAACATATAAAGGTCAACCTAAAATATCCAAAAGCATCCTTGGAAAGAAAAATAGAAGGAACTGTAAATGGAACTCTAGTCATTGAAAATGATGGAACCATTACAAACGGTGGTGCCGAGGGGCCAACAGAAGAAATGAAAAAGGAGGTTGATAGACTTATTTTAAGTCTTCCAAAAATGAAACCTGGTAAATTCAATGGTAATGCGGTTGCTACTATTTATTCCTATCACATTCCGTTTAAGCTGCCATGATTTCTAAATCCAAGGATAATACTAAAAACGAATAATAATGCTACAATATATCTTAGAGTGCATCGCATTCCAGTTAGTGTTTTTGATCATTTATGATGTGTTCCTGAAGCGGGAAACCTTTTTTCAATGGAATCGATTATATCTAATTGGCACCTATATCATATCGATGGTTTTGCCATGGGTAAAGATTGAGGCTATGAAAACAACCGTGCCAGAATCTTTTCAGGCCTACCCTGAGTTTTTATGGAGTATGAATAACACAGCAGTCGTTACAGCTGTGCCACAAGAACCAACATTCAGCATCTCATGGGAGTATGCACTATTATTTGGCGGAATGCTTTTGTCGGCCTTGTTTTTCGGTTATAAACTCTATCAAATTTATGCATTAAAACAAAAGGGAGAGGTTCAATATTTCAAAGATTTCACGCGTATAATTATTACGAATAGTTCAATAGCATTCTCATTCTTTAAGTCCATTTTTCTTGGCGATAAAGTCATAGAAAGAGACCATGAGAATATTTTACAACACGAATTGGTACATATTCGCCAAAGACACTCCTATGATTTGATATTTTTCGAACTAATGCGCATAGTTGGTTGGTTCAATCCGCTTGTGTATGTGTATCAAAGAAGAGTTTCAGAATTACATGAATTTATTGCTGATGATCATGTTGCCAAAACCCATAAGAAAGAACAGTATCAATTGTTATTGTCTGAAGTTTTCCAAACACAGCATATCTCATTCATCAATCAATTTTTTAAATCATCATTAATCAAAAAACGAATC
>CALLIG010000023.1 GCA_938009735.1 uncultured Flavobacteriaceae bacterium | reverse complement strand
TTTTTGGCCAATTTTAGAACGACAAATAATTATAAAGGGAAAAGCTGAAAAGATAGCCAAGAATTTATCTGATGGTTATTTTGAATCAAGACCTAACGGAAGTAAACTCGGTGCCTTAGTATCTAAGCAAAGTAGTGTTATCTCTTCTAGAGATGTTTTGGAAGAAAGACTAAAAGGACTTGAAAAGGAATATGAACAAAAAGAAATTGAGCGTCCAGATTTTTGGGGAGGCTATATTATAAAGCCCGTTTCAATGGAGTTCTGGCAGGGTCGACCAAATCGTTTACATGACAGAATACGATACACTCTTGAAAATATCGATTGGAAAATAGAGCGTCTCGCACCATGATTTTATTACTTAAAAGTTGAATATTTTAGTAATTAAATGAGAGCCCAATGAAAACATTAATCTTAGTCAGACACGGCAAATCATCATGGGAATATTCAGTAGGTGATAAAGATCGTCCACTTTTACCAAGAGGCATAACTGATGCTATTTTAGTTGCCGATTATTTCAATGAACAAAATATTCCTATTGATGCTGCTTTTTCGAGCCCTGCCAATAGGGCTTTGCATACAAGTATGATTTTTGTGCGTCAATTGTATTTCTCTTTAGATAAATTTCAAGTAGTCAATGAGTTGTACGATTTTTCAGGAGATTATGTATTTCAGTTTATAAAAGATTTAGAGGAAGACCTCAACACGGTCGCAATATTTGGACATAATCATGCCTTTACCCATATTGCCAATTCCCTCGGAAATTCCTATATTGAAAACGTTCCAACAAGTGGGCTAGTCCATTTAGAATTTGATGTTGATCAATGGTCATCCATAGAAAAAGGAATAACAAAACGAACTATTTTTCCAAAGCAATTGAAAGAATGATAAAAACCAAAAATCAATATATAAATCGTGAAATTAGTTGGTTGCGATTTAATGATCGCGTTCTTCAAGAAAGTACAGATGCAAACGTGCCACTTATCGAAAGACTTCGGTTTTTGGGTATATATTCCAATAATTTAGACGAATTTTTTAAAGTACGCTATGCTACTGTTAAGCGAATTGTTGAGGCTGGTAAGAAAGGAAAGAGCGTTTTAGGTGGCGAAATAGCAAAAGATCTATTAGAAGAAATCACCAAGATTGTTATTCGACAACAATCTAAAAGTGTGGAGATATTAAAAAGTATTCAAGGGGAGTTAGAGGGGCAAAATATCTTCATAATAAAAGAAACCCAGCTAAATAAGAAGCAAAGGGAGTTTGCGAAGAACTATTTCGTTCAAAATGTCAGTCCGCAATTAATGACCATTATACTAAATGATTTAACGGATTTTCCCACCTTAAAAGATACTGCTGCCTATTTAGCGGTAAAGATGATCATTATTGGTGATCAAATTGCAGATCAAAAGGAGAAGCGATTTGCTTTGATTGAAATTCCTAAAGGTATTGATCGATTTGTAGTTCTACCAAAAGATGGAGACAAGAATTATATCATCATTCTAGATGATCTTATTAGGTATTGTTTGCGAAGTATTTTTACCATGTTCGAATACGAATCAATTTCGGCGCACATGATTAAAATTACAAGAGATGCAGAGCTTGATATGGATAATGATCTGAGTAAGAGTTTTATAGAAAAAATATCTTCTAGTGTAGAGCACCGAAAGGTTGGTGACCCAGTCCGTTTCGTCTATGATAAAAGCATAGGAAAAGATACCCTTGGTTTTTTGAAAGAAAAAATGAAAATTGAAGATACTGATAGTGTAATCCCCGGAGGACGATATCATAACCGACGTGATTATATGGGGTTCCCTAGTCTGGGTAGACAAGATTTGATGTACGATAAGATAAAGGCCTTACCTGTGAAGGGTTTCAGTATGGAAGGGAGTCTTTTCGAGCAAATTGCTCAAAAAGATTATTTGCAATATACCCCATATCATACGTTTTCTTATGTTGTGAAATTTTTGAGAGAGGCAGCTTTAGATCCGAAAGTAAAGACTATTAAAATTACGGTTTATCGTTTGGCAAGTAATTCTCAAGTAGCGGCATCCTTAATTAATGCGGTCAAAAACGGTAAACAAGTAACGGTGCAAATTGAGTTGCAAGCACGTTTTGATGAACAGGCAAATATTGAGTATGCAGAGCAAATGCAAGCAGAAGGTGTTAAGCTAATTTTCGGAGTGCCTGGCCTTAAAGTTCATAGTAAAGTCTGTGTGATTGAACGTGAAGAGGAATTGGGAATTAAGCGTTATGGTTTTATTAGTACAGGTAATTTTAGTGAAGCTACGGCCCGCATATATACAGATTACACCTTATTTACTGCTCACGTGCCCATACTAAAAGAATTAAATAAGGTTTTTGATTTCTTTGAAACTACGTATAAGATAAATAAATACAAGCACCTTATTGTTTCACCGCATTACACTAAAAGCACCTTCATTAAGCTTATTGATAATGAGATCGAAAATGCTATGGAGGGTAAAGAAGCTTACATTAAAATCAAGATGAATAGCTTCACAAGCTATAAGATGATTGATAAGCTTTATGAAGCTAGCAATGCAGGTGTAAAAATACAATTGATTATTAGAGGGGTTTGTTGTTTGGTGCCTGGGGTGAAAGGAATGAGTGAAAATATTGAAGCGATAAGTGTAGTAGATAAGTTTTTAGAACATACACGTATTTTTGTTTTTGCAAATGATGGCGATGCTAAAATTTATATTTCTTCAGCAGATTGGATGACTCGAAACCTTGATAATCGTGTTGAAATTGGATGCCCTATTTATGAACCCGAGATTAGACAAGAGTTATTAGATACTTTTGAAATGTCTTGGAAAGATAATGTTAAGGCACGTGTTTTTAATGTCGAGCAAGACAACGTATACCTAAATTCTGGCAATGAAAAAGTGCGGTCTCAATTTGCCATGTATGATTATTATTTGAAGAGGTAATTTATCAGTTATTTGTTCTTACCTGCCGAATTTAGCCATGGATGGTCTCTTGGGTGCCAAGGTTTTTCATGATTTCAGCTTCGTAGGTCAACAGATCTTGCCATTTTTGATCTACCTCTTCACGATCACCATATTGTCTTGCAAATTTTAAAAACATGGTATAATGGCTTGCCTCACTAACCATCAATTTGTGATAGAAATCTGCTAATTCTTTATCCTCAAGTTCTTCAGATAACAATCGAAAACGTTCACAACTACGTGCTTCGATAAGAGCTGCATATAGCAGTCTATGAACTAGTTGTGTTGTTCTACTTCCACCTTTAGGGAAGAATTTTATCAATTGTAAAACATAGTCATCTTTTCGATCACGACCTAGTTTTTGACCACGTGCAATGATGCGATCATGAACCATTTTAAAATGCCCCATTTCCTCACGAGATAATGCAATCATTTCTTCAATTAAATCGCTATACTCCGGAAAACTAACAATCAATGAAATGGCTGTACTCGCTGCCTTCTGCTCACAATAGGCATGATCAGTTAAAATCTCATCGATATTCTTTGCTACAATGTTCACCCACCTTGGGTCCGTAGGTAATTTTAATCCTAACATAACGTTCAATTTAAAGACAAAAATAACAAGAATTGGATGAATATAGATTTTTGAGAGAATCAGTAAATTAAAAGGGCTCTAATACTATGATATTAGCTATTTTTTCTTCGGATAAATAGCATTATTTTTGAGTAGCAATAAGTCAATCAGCTTTCGGTTTTATTGCAAAAGAAAATCATTATCAAACCAAATTAGCATTTTGA
>CALLIG010000022.1 GCA_938009735.1 uncultured Flavobacteriaceae bacterium | reverse complement strand
CGCACGGACCTCGTCTTCATCCTTCTGTAAGAACTCATCTAAGGTCTCTGCGACCAACGACTTCTTGTTGTCCACGTAGGTGTAGATGGTTTTTTTGGATATGCCCAAACTTCTGGCTAGATCATCCATACTGACACTCTTAATTCCATATTTCATGAAAAAGTCAAAAGAGGATGTTAGAAGTTTTTGTTTTAATTCCATAGATCAAAATTAGAACATTATAACTTAGGAAACTTAAAAGAGTTCGAAAGTTTCCTAAGTTTTTAGATCAATGGTGTTGTTTGACGGATCAGTGGTTTTTTTGATGGAATGGATTGTTGGGTAGGTTTTGGGGCTTATGCCTTTGATTTGGCACTTGGGTGTACCTAGGGGGTAGATACTTTGATTTTAGTTAGGTGGATCTATTGTGTATTGTGCTGTAGATTTGGGTATTTGTTAAGCTTGTGGAACGTTAACTGCTGTGGTTTGGGAGTATGTCGTCCACTTAAGTACGTCCCGAGGTCGGAGACCTTGGACTCGGTAGTTTTAATTTTAAATATCACTTTAAGCGAATCAAAATTTATACTTTTCTTTAATCTTCTATGTTAATTCAGCTGGTGAAACTAAACACAGCTTAAAATAAAGTCTACATTTTCAATTTTATCATTTCTTTTGATAATACTTCCGGGTCACGTCGAGCATCGAATATATTTACAACAGACACTCTAGTCTCTTGCACTACATAAAGAACTTTAAAACTTTTGTATTGAACTGATCTGACAACTCCGTACCTATCTGAATAAAATAATTCTTGTTTGCCTGATTTTGGAAATGTAGCTAGTATTTTGGTAGATGATATGATACTTTGAACCAATTTTGCAGCAACAGCAGATGAAACATTATCACTATAATACCTATGAATTTTCTTAAGCTTCGATTTAGAGAAATCAGTAAATTGAATTGGTATTACCAAGACAATATCTCTTTCTGCAAGTCCTCCGATGAAATTACCCTACCTTCTTCTAAATCTTTAAAAGATGCAGTCATTTCTTTATTAAAAAAATCTAAAGTCATAGGATTAGAATCTTCTTCCTCATACTTAAGTTTAAATAGCAATTTTTCTAAAGCATCAAGCACCTTGGTATTCTCAAGTGTATTGATAATTTCAATAATTTGCACTTTTTTCTCTGCTACTTCCATTTCTTAAATTTAAGCCATTTATTTTAATCACGGTAGCGTTTTGTGGAAAATAATTTTTGTTCCAATCCCTTATACAGTACGTGTCGTTAAAAGAACTAATGCTGTAGAATACTTTATAAGAACATAAATTGAATTATATTTTTTACTCAGTCAATTATATATTTTGATAGTAAAACCTAAAAGTTTTTCAAAAAGCCCTCATTAACAAATAATGAGGGCTCAGGTATTATTTAGTACGTATGAATTATTTTTATTTAATCACAAGCCTCAATAATCTGCTCATTGAAAAACACTGCCCCAAATGCCGGGAAAGTACTTACTTGTATCCTATTGCCCTCTATAGATGCGTAGTCAGACAATTCGCATAAGTCCGATTCTAAGTAATTAGCGATAATTGCAAATTGGGGGCAGTATTCAAGGTTTTCGAAATAACTAAAGTCAGTGACATCACAATACATGTGCATACTTATATCATTCTTACAATACTTTAGATTGCTAAACGCATTATCGGGAAGAATATCATCATGAAGCCTCAAATGCATAGTACCATCAATTGTTTCGAGCTTTTCAAATTTTGGTATAACTTTTAAATTGGGACATTCGTCAATATATAGTCCTTCTACAAATTTTAATTTCTCGAAACCTCTAATCTCTTCCAATACACTAAACGAAAAGTATAACTTGTGACTCACTTCCTCAATTAATGGAAAATCTACTATTTTTAATGAGTTCCCGTTAAGGATACCATCACCTATTTTCCTTAAAGTTTTAGAGGATGCAATTGTAACATTACCACCACAACTTAAAAGTCCATTAACGGTAACTATTTGATCTAAAAAGGGGATTCCTTCGTCATTGCTAATCGTGAGAGACTCAACTTCGTTGAGGTTTTCAAGACTCGACCAATCGTAATCCTTATCTTCCTCTAGTGCCAGAATTAGCTTACCATCAAACTTTGAGCCACCATCTAAAAAACATGATAAATTATCAATATCATTTTGGTTGATGATTATGTGATCTCCAAATACAGATGTATCACATGATTTTTTGCAGCTGAAGGCACAGACTACGCAAACTAACAAGTAAAATATATTTTTCATAACCCCTGATTTTCCAGAAACACTCTTTAATTCTAAATTACACATTGTGTGATTTCAAATATACTAAATTTTAAAAAACTCCATTGCTTATTATCATTAGGTCAGCAATTATAAGGCGACAAATCAGAATGTTTGGCTTAAAATCGATTGCTCCATTTCATATCTAGCTTATCCCAAACATAATCACTAATTTGCGATTCAAAATCACAATTATGAAACTGATATCTGGAATCGCTACTGCACTCATCCTTATGGTAAGCATCTACGCTTGTGGTGGTGAGAGTGGCACTAAAAAAATCGATGCTTCCAAAATATTTAAGTTGAACTGTCAACTCTGTCACGGAGCCAACGGTAAACTTGGAGCCAACGGATCTAAAAATCTACAGATATCACCGCTCACAATGGACGAACGAATCTCTGTCATAACGAATGGTAAAGGTACTATGATGCCATATAAAGATGTGCTCTCAAAAGAAGAAATCAAGGCTGTAGCCGAATAT
>CALLIG010000021.1 GCA_938009735.1 uncultured Flavobacteriaceae bacterium | reverse complement strand
CTCAACACTCAAAGAAATAATGTCGGTTATCTGTGCCTCATATTTGCTTTTATCCATTAAAGAGACATTGAAGCTTCCGTCAAGAATAGCTTCTTCATTCGCAATAAAAACGTCAATGGCATCTTGAATTAGCGTTCCGATAGCCAAAGCTCTCAGGTAACTAAGGCGATCTTCTTTATATTTTAAAGAATTATACTTATTGGTATTTATAGTGTCTTTTACTAGTTTTATTAAGTATTCTAAAGCGTAGTCTTCAGAAATCAGTCCTAAATTAATTCCATCTTCAAAATCAATAATGGTATAACAAATATCATCGGCAGCTTCTACCAAATACGTCAACGGATGTCTTGCAAAACTAATATCCTTTCCTTCTCGCGTTTGAATTAATCCTAATTCTTCTGCAACGTCTTGAAAATTTTCTTTGTCAGACTGAAAGAATCCAAATTTTTTATCTGCTATATGTTTTGTTGGTTTTTTAGGAAGAGATTCCTTCGGATATTTCATAAAAGCACCCAGGGTGGCATAACTTAAACGCAAGCCTCCATCAACACCTTCTCGCGTTTCCGTCAGTAATTTAAAACCATTAGCATTTCCTTCAAAATCTATAATATCTTGAAATTCTTTTTCTGAAAGAAGTGATTTATATTGTTGCCCATTTCCATTTTTGAAATACTCACCAATAGCTTTCTCTCCGCTATGCCCAAAAGGTGGATTTCCAATATCATGTGCTAAAGCTGCGGCAGCAACAATGGCTCCAAAATCATTAAACTGGTACCCATGCATTTCTTTCAAATGTGGATGCTTCTCCAATAACTTTTTGCCGGCTATTCTACCTAAGCTTCTACCTACTACAGATACTTCTAAACTGTGCGTCAATCTTGTATGTACAAAATCGGTTTTTGAAAGGGGAATTACTTGTGTCTTATCCTGCAAGCTTCGAAAAGCAGAGGAAAATATGATGCGATCATAGTCCACTTCAAAGCCCAATCGCGTTTCATCTTGTTCTTTTCGTAGTCTTTTATGTGTGTCGCCGTAGCGTTTTAGAGAAAGTAATTGTTCCCAGTTCATGGTGTTCTTTTAAAGTGGCTGCAAGATACAGATTTTTGCGAGCGCCTGTAAACAATAACATTACGTCATTTGGCTTAACATTCTCTTCATATAGTAACGTTTACCTAACGCTTTTACAATATATGTTTAACATATGGGTAACTCGACTTTTACAATAGACTAGTTTATTTGCAACGGTATTTAAAGTCAAACATAGTAAAACAAAAATGAGAAGAATTTTAACCATGCTATTCTTTGTAGCATTAGCACAAGTAAGTGCACAAGAAACAGGCAGTATAGTGGGCAACCTAACAGACAAAGATTTTAACGATGACCCATTAGCTTTTGCTAATATTTTAATTGAAGGAACTACCAAAGGAACTACATCAGATTTTGACGGTCTATATGAAATTTCCGATTTGGAACCTGGCACTTATACAGTAATCTATAGTTTCTTAGGGTACGAAACAATTACTAAAAATGACATTAGTGTAGAAGCAGGAAAACCAACTAAAGTAGACATTAGTCTTTCGGCGGCCTCTGGTGTTGAACTAGAAGAATTTATAGGTACTGGAACTACTAAAAAAGAATCTGAGGCTGCCTTATTATTAGATCAAAAATCAGCAAATATTGTAAAAGAAAGCATAGGTGCACAAGAACTATCTTTTAAGGGGATAAGTGATGCAGCGGGAGCTGTAAACAAAATCGCTGGTGTGTCAAAACAAGAGGGCGGTGGTAATGTTTATGTTAGAGGACTAGGTGACAGGTATCTGAATACAACATACAATGGTCTTCCGGTTCCTTCAAACAACATCGAAAGAAAAAACATTGATCTTAATTTATTTTCTTCAGATGTAATTCAAAATGTTGGGGTAAGTAAAACACACGCTGCTAATTTTTATGGCGATTTTGCGGCAGGCAACGTAGACATTACCTCTAAAGAGCACACAGGAGACTTCTTTTTAGAAATTGAATTAGGTAGTACCGTAAACACAAATGCCTTAGACACCAACTTCGTTAAAAGCGAAGGAACAGGATATTTCGGTTTTTATAACCGCTATCAAAACAATCCGTACGCGGTGCTATTATCTCATGGAGTTGATGCCATACATTCAGAAGGTAATACCGGACTCACAGGAAGTTTAGCAACAGGGAATTCTTGGAATATTGGAGAAGCATCTCGATTAAGTGTTTTTGCTACAGTAGCATTCGGCAATACCTTCGAATTTCGCGAAGGTCCTGCCGTTGATTATACTACTGTCGAAAAGAAACGCTTTCCTAATTCTGAAGAGTACGAATATGCTAGAAACACTACTGCTATGGCCAATATTGTTTATCGTATCAATGACAAACACAAAATAAAATACAACTCACTTTTTATTAACGATGCAACCGATCAATCATCCTATTTTGGAACAAAAGGATTAGGAACCAATCGTGACGCAATTTTAGATACCGATCGTGGATTTTATCAATCGAATATACAATTCAATCAAGATATGATCTTTGTGAATCAGCTTCTTGGCACAAGTACAATAAGCGAAAAACTAAAGTTAGATTGGGGTCTTGGTTACAATACTGTTCTCGCTCGTCAACCAAATCGAAAGCGTATTTCGGTAGAACGTTATGATCTTGAATTAGACGGTGACGATAACACTAACGGATCTTTTTTTAGCAACATCGCATATGATAATCAACGATATTTTCAAGATATCGAAGACACCGAGTTAAATGCGCGCATCAATCTTTCGTACAATGTATCTGAAAAATTAGACTTCAACTTTGGCTATAATGGTCGAAAAAAGCAACGAACATTTGAAAATATACGTTACGGTTATGACCTTCTTGAACCAAACACACCAGTAGGAGATGTTAGAGATTTAGATGACTTATTTACAACTCAAAATCTGGGAACCGTTTTTAATACCGTTGTATTTAACGGTCTTGATCCTCAAAACGGATTAGGCAATGTTAACCTGCCAGGTAATTTAGAAAACACCTACGAAGGAAATCTTAATGTTCATGCACTTTATGTAGATGCAGTTTATAAAATCAATGATAAGTTTTCAATTGTT
>CALLIG010000020.1 GCA_938009735.1 uncultured Flavobacteriaceae bacterium | reverse complement strand
CGGTACAGGAAGTGTATTTGCACTTACACCACCTACATATCTAAATAATGACAATCCCAATTCGTTAGCAGCAGCTTTAGCAGCAGCCAATGAAACACCTAAAATTGCATTTGCACCTAACTTAGATTTATTTGGTGTACCATCCAAATCAATCATTACTTGATCAATAAGATTTTGTTCAAAGACACTCATGCCAAGAATCTCTTCAGCAATTAGTGTGTTAACATTACTAACAGCTTTTAAAACTCCTTTACCCATGAAAGTATCACCTCCATCACGAAGCTCTACTGCCTCATGTTCTCCAGTTGAAGCTCCAGAAGGAACTGCAGCTCTACCCATGATTCCGTTTTCCGTAATTACATCAACTTCTACCGTCGGGTTCCCTCTTGAATCTAATATTTGTCTTGCGTGTACACTAAGTATGATGCTCATTGAATTCTGTTTTATTTACTACTAATTTTAAGCCAACAAATATACGAAAGCATGTCGCCTTTATCCCTGTAAATCAGACGGAATAGGGAAATATAACAATTTGTTAAACTGAGGCTGTATTTTGCTTTGTTTTTGCGATATTCTCAAAAAATTGATCAAAAAGATATTGAGCATCATTAGGTCCTGGCCCCGCTTCTGGGTGATACTGTACAGAAAAAACGTTTTTTCCCTTCATCCGCATTCCAGCAACCGTTTGATCATTCAAATGAACATGAGTAATTTCCAATTCTGGATGCGCTTCAGTTTCCTCTTTACTAATTGCAAAACCATGGTTCTGCGAGGTAATTTCACCTTTACCCGTTAGCAAATTCTTTACAGGATGATTAATCCCTCTATGACCATTGTGCATTTTATAAGTAGACACTCCGTTTGCTAAAGCAATCACTTGATGTCCAAGACAAATTCCGAATAGTGGGGCATCACTTGCTATAATATCTTTTGCTGTTTGAATAGCTTGAGTTAAAGGCTCAGGGTCACCGGGGCCATTAGAAATAAAGTAAGCATCGGGCTCGAACGCTTTCATCTCTGCAAAAGTAGTATCATAAGGAAATACCTTTATATATGCATCTCTCTTCGCTAGGTTTCTTAAAATGTTCTTTTTGATACCTATATCTAATGCAGCTATTTTATGTGTAGCATTTTCATCGCCGTAGAAATAGGCTTCTTTAGTTGAAACTTTTGAAGAAAGCTCTAATCCTTCCATACTCGGAAAATTCGCCAATTCTTCTTTCAATTTAGAAATGTTATCTACCTCTGTTGAAATAACAGCATTCATTGCACCATTATCTCTTATATAACTAACCAAAGCTCTAGTATCAACATCAGATATGGCAAGCAAATTGTTTTGAGACAAAAACTCTTCAAGACTTCCATCTGCATCTTCCCTTGAATAATTATAACTGAAATTTTTACAAATGAGTCCAGCAATTTTTACAGAATCTGATTCAATCTCATTTTCATTAGTTCCGTAATTACCAATATGAGCATTGGTAGTTACCATTAATTGACCAAAATACGAGGGATCTGTAAATATCTCTTGATATCCAGTCATTCCAGTATTAAAACATACTTCACCGTATGCAGTTCCTTCGTTTTCACCAACCACTTTTCCGTGAAAGATGGTGCCATCAGCTAATAAAATAAATGCCTTTTTTCTAGATTGGTACTTCATGTTCTCCTTTAGTATTTAAAATTTAACAAAAAAACAAAAAAAAAGGATAGACTTAAAGTCTATCCTTTTTTTATTATCAAAATATCTTAACAATTCTATTCTTCTGAATCATCTGACTTAGTTTCTACAGCTACTGGTGGTGTTTCCGTTTTAGCTCCACTACCTCTTCTACTTCTTCTTGTAGTTTTCTTCTTAGCCTTGTCAGCATTATAGATCTCGTTGAAATCAACTAATTCTATCATTGCCATGTCAGCATTATCTCCTAAACGATTACCTAACTTGATAATTCTTGTATAACCACCTGGTCTATCTGCAATCTTTTCAGATACCGTACTAAACAATTCTGTAATAGCATCTTTATCTCTCAAGCTTCTAAAAACAATACGTCTATTATGAGTACCTTTTTCAGTTGATTGATTGTTTGCAGCTTTTGACTTTGTAATCAATGGTTCAATGAACTGCTTAAGAGCTTTTGCTTTAGCAACTGTAGTATTGATTCTCTTGTGCTCAATAAGTGAGCAAGCCATATTAGCTAACATCGCCTTTCTATGCGCTGTCTTACGACCTAAATGGTTTATTTTTTTTCCGTGTCTCATTATATATATTTATCATCTTGCTACCAAACTCGTTAGACCGAGGAGCAAAATATGATTATTTAATCTTTATCTAATTTATATTTTGAAAGATCCATACCGAAACTTAGACCTTTGTTAATCACTAACTCTTCTAGTTCAGTTAATGATTTTTTACCAAAGTTTCTGAATTTCATTAAATCATTCTTATTGAAAGAAACTAAGTCTCCTAATGTATCTACCTCTGCAGCTTTTAAGCAATTTAATGCTCTTACAGAAAGATCCATATCAACCAATTTCGTTTTCAACAATTGACGCATGTGAAGTGATTCTTCATCATATGTCTCTGTTTGTGCAATTTCATCCGCTTCTAAAGTGATACGCTCATCTGAGAATAACATGAAGTGGTGAATTAAAACCTTTGCTCCTTCAGTCAATGCATCTTTAGGATGAATTGAACCATCTGTAACGATTTCAAAAACTAATTTTTCGTAATCCGTTTTTTGCTCAACACGAAAGTTCTCAATACTATACTTTACATTCTTGATAGGTGTAAAAATAGAATCGATAGCAATTGTACCTAATGGCATACCAGATTTCTTGTTCTCTTCAGCAGGAACATATCCTCTACCTTTATCAATCACTAGCTCCATATTGATGCTAACTTTTGATTCCATATTACAGATAACCAAATCAGGGTTTAATACTTGATACCCTGAAATGAATTTTTGAAAATCACCTGCAGTTAAAGTATCTTTTCCACTAAGTGAAATAGAAACTGTTTCTGCTTCTGAATCTTCTATTTGCTTTTTGAAACGAACTTGTTTCAAATTCAATATAATTTCGGTAACATCTTCAACAACACCGGGAATTACAGAGAATTCGTGCTCTACTTTATCAATTCTTACCGACGTAATTGCATGACCTTCTAACGATGCAAGTAAAACTCTTCTCAAAGCGTTACCTACTGTTAATCCATAACCTGGTTCAAGCGGACGGAATTCAAACTTCCCCTCGAAATCAGATGAATCGATCATTATTACTTTATCGGGCTTCTGAAAATTAAATAATGCCATAATTGGATTGGTGTTGTTTATTTAGAGTATAACTCGACTATTAATTGTTCTTTGATATTCTCCGGAATCTGCATTCTTTCTGGAATAGCAACATAAGTACCTTCCTTCTTTTCAGAATTCCAAGTAATCCATTCGTAAACGCTACTACTTGCTGCTAGAGAATCTCCAATTGCCTGAAGCGACTTAGACTTTTCTCTTACACCAACAACATCACCAGCTTTTAAAGAATAAGATGGAATATTTACCAACTCACCATTAACTGTAATATGTCTATGTGAAACCAATTGTCTAGCGCCACTTCTAGTTGGAGAAACACCCATTCTAAAAACAACATTATCTAAACGTGATTCACATAATTGAAGTAATACCTCACCTGTAACACCTTTACTTCTATTTGCTTTAGCAAATAAGTTACGGAACTGCTTTTCTAAAATACCATAAGTATATTTAGCTTTTTGCTTTTCCATTAACTGAACAGAGTATTCAGATTTCTTACCACGACGCCTTGCGTTACCGTGTTGTCCTGGTGGATAATTTTTCTTGTCAAAAGACTTATCGTCTCCAAAAATCGCTTCTCCGAATTTACGGGCGATTTTACTTTTTGGTCCTGTATATCTTGCCATTTTCTTTTAGTTTGAAGTGTGATTATGAATTAAGGCTTCCTCCTTCGATAATCTAATTATACACTTCTGTGAAATTATATAGTGATTTATTAAACTCTTCTTCTTTTCGGTGGTCGACAACCATTATGCGGCATAGGCGTAACATCTATGATTTCAGTAACCTCGATACCAGAATTATGAATTGCTCTTATTGCAGATTCTCTTCCGTTACCCGGTCCTTTAACATAAACCTTAACCTTTCTAAGACCAGCCTCATGTCCTACTTTAGAACAATCTTCTGCAGCTACCTGAGCAGCATAAGGTGTATTTTTCTTAGAACCTCTGAAACCCATTTTTCCAGCTGATGACCAAGAAATAACATCTCCTTTTTTATTAGTCAATGAAATAATAATGTTATTGAAAGATGCTGTTACGTGAGCTTCACCAACAGATTCTACAATAACCTTACGTTTCTTTGTTGTTTTAGTACCTGACTTTGCCATATATTTTAGTTTTTAGTTGATAGTTGATAGTCGCTAGAATCCTAAACCATTATAATTTCAAACAGATTCCTTCCAACGTCCATTTACTAAAGACTATAATCTTTAATTATTATTTAGTTGCCTTCTTCTTGTTAGCAACTGTTTTTCTTTTTCCTTTTCTAGTCCTAGAGTTGTTCTTAGTTCTTTGTCCTCTTAATGGAAGACCAGATCTATGACGTATACCTCTGTAACATCCAATATCCATCAAACGCTTGATGTTTAATTGTGTTTCAGAACGTAATTCTCCTTCAATAGTATAACTAGCAATAGTTTCACGAATTCTACCTATTTCATCATCATTCCAATCTGAAACTTTAGTGTCTTCGCTAACTTTGGCAGAAGCCAAAATCTCTTTAGATCTACTACTACCTATTCCAAAAATATAGGTAAGCGCTATAACGCCTCTTTTCTGTTTTGGTATATCAATACCTGCGATTCTTGCCATAACTACCCTTGTCTTTGTTTAAATCTAGGATTCTTTTTGTTGATTACGTACAACCTGCCTTTTCTGCGAACAATCTTGCAGTCGGCACTTCTCTTTTTAACTGATGCTCTAACTTTCATCTTTCTACTATCTTAATATCTATAA
>CALLIG010000019.1 GCA_938009735.1 uncultured Flavobacteriaceae bacterium | reverse complement strand
CAAGAAATTGCAGACACTTGTCTTTTTACCATATCAGAAAAATCATCACATACTACTGGTCAATTTATAACTATTGATGGTGGCTATGTGCATTTAGATAGAGCAATGTTAACCGAATAACCAACCAAAAATATATTGATGTCAGAAAATAGCAAAATACCAGTTGTGTCAAAAGCGGTGATTGTTCCGTTTATTTTAATCACTTCTCTTTTTGCACTTTGGGGCTTTGCCAATGATATAACCAATCCGATGGTTTCGGCTTTCAAAAAGATTTTAGAATTGAGTAATACCCAAGCTTCATGGGTGCAAGCTGCTTTTTATGGAGGCTATTTTACGATGGCACTTCCGGCAGCTTATGTCGCTAAAAAGTATTCGTATAAAACTGGAATTTTAGTTGGATTAGCCTTATTTGCTACTGGTGCACTTTTATTTTATCCGGCAGCGGCAAATGAGAATTATATGTTTTTTTTAGTAGCGCTTTATGTGCTCACTTTCGGACTCGCCTTTTTAGAAACAACAGCAAATCCTTTTATTATGGATATGGGTGCGGAAGAAACGGCAACGCAGCGTTTGAATTTAGCACAGGCTTTTAATCCGGTAGGAGCTCTTACCGGACTTTTTGTAGCGCAAACTTTTATTTTAGCTGCCTTACAATCTGATGATATAGATACAGAGGGGAATCCGATTTACGAAACATTAACTGGTGCAGCAAAGGCAGCAGTAAAAACTTCAGATTTAGAGGCAGTTCGTAATCCTTATGTGGCACTTGGTATATTCATAATAGTGGTTTTTGTCATCATTTTTTTCTCTAAAATGCCAGAGAAGAAAAAAGATAAAAATGCGGCGGATATGTGGAGTTCTATCCAACGTATTTTTAAAAAGGAACGTTTTGTTGGTGGAGTAGTGGCTCAAATGTTTTACGTAGGAGCTCAAATCATGTGCTGGACGTACATCTATCAGTATGCTGAAAATTTAGGAATCGCAAATAGTGATGCTGTAAATTATGCATATGCAGCGCTTGTTATTTTTCTTTTAGCAAGGTTTTTATTCACCTATTTAATGAAGTTTATTAATGCAGGTAAATTGTTGATGCTCTTGTCTTTACTTGCTGTTATTTTTTGTCTTGGTACAATTTTCATTCAAGGTATGGGAGGACTGTATAGCCTAGTTTTAGTTTCGTTTTGTATGTCATTGATGTTTCCAACCATTTATGGAATTGCCCTTACAGGATTGGGTGATGATGCAAAACCAGCATCTGCGTTTTTAGTCATGGCGATTGTTGGTGGTGCCTTTATGCCCGTATTACAAGGTATGATTCTAGATATAGGCGGTAGTGCCTACAATGACACTACAATTATGGGTGTGCCAGAGGTTAATTTTTCTTTTATACTGCCATTAGCATGCTTCTTAGTAGTAGCGCTTTATGGATACAGAACTTTAAAAACCAATAGAAGTTAAAGCTTCTAAAATTTTCGATATTTTCTTTTCTTCATTTTATTTGCTTCTTTGTCGCCAATGAATTTTTCTTTCTCAGGATTCCAATCCAAAGGTCTTCCTAATTGATAAGCGATATTGCAAATGTTACCAATAGATGCAGAACGATGTCCGATTTCAACATCACAAATGGGTTGACTTCTATTTTTTATTGCATCTAACCAATTTTGATAGTGATTTCCTCGAGAATTATCAAGTATAGTATTTGAAGCCTCTAAATCAGCAGTCAAAATATTGGCAGGGTTAGTTTCTAAGTAACCTCGACTGATATCGAGAGTTCCTTCACTTCCAATAAAACGAACACCCCATTTACGCCCAAAATCTTCATGTATCATTTCGATCCCATTTTCGTAGATCATGCGCATACCTCTAACAGCATTTCTTTCTTTTGGTGGTTCAAAACGAACGGGTCCTGTACGATCCATTCCTAATCCCCATTGTGCGACATCAAACATATGTGCTCCCCAATCGGTTAATATTCCACCGCCAGTTTCCCTGAATTTACGCCAATCAGGATAAAAGCCCTCACTTGTTGAAGGAGATAATCTATTGTTATAGGGTAGAAGTGGTGCAGGGCCACACCAGTTATTCCAATCTACTTCTTTTGGTATTTCTTCAGAAGCCATATTAAATGGAATAGCAGGATCACCTATGTTTACCAAAACTTTTGAAACTTCACCGATATATCCTTTTTGAACCAATTCAGCCGCTTTCTGAAATTTTTGCCAAGAACGCTGCATACTTCCTACTTGTAAAATAGCTCCGGTTTTCTGCGTGGTTTTTACCATGTCTTGACCTTCTTTGATTGTCAATGTCATTGGCTTTTCACAATACACATCTTTACCAGCTTTCATGGCAGCTATAGCTTGAATGGCATGCCAATGATCTGGAGTAGCAACAATTACGGCATCTACATCAGGTCGCGCTAAAAGTTCTTGGTAGTCTGAAGTTGTTGAAACTCCTTTGTAACCAGTCTGTTTTCTTTTATCTGCGTATACGTTTTCAACATATGGCTTGAACCATTCGTTTTTGGTTGTCCAAACGTCCGATCCAGCAACAATCTGAGCAGAAGTATTTTCTGCGAAATAACGAGCTAGAATTGAACCTTGTTTTCCTAGTCCTATGAAGCCTAAATTTATTTTATCACTTGGTGCCGTAAATCCTCTTCCTAAAACATGTCTTGGTATAATTGTTACTGCACCAACGGCTAGGGTAGTGCGTGTTAGAAATTTTCTTCTGCTTACGATATTCTTGGTTGTGTCTTTTTTATTAGCCATGTTTTCTAATGTTTAAAAATTCGTTTTAAAAAATAAATCATAGTGACTTTATTAAATGCCAACCGTGTGTTTATAAGTTTCAGTTAAATTCAAATGGTCGCTAAGTTCTTTTTGCATTTCTAATAAATCATCAAAAAGCATCTTTACTTTTTCTTTATATTTTAATTCTTCCGCCAAACTATTCATTTCTTCTGGGTCGTTTTCCATATCGAATAGTAAGACTTTATTCAATTTCGGATAGACAATTAGTTTGAAACCATCTTTTCGAATCATGCGTTGAACTTTCATGTATCCATTGTAAATTCCATCATAATGACTTTTGGTTCTGCTTCCATCTACTAAATCCATAACACTATTGAAGAAAACATAATTAGGTTTCTCAATACCGGCCAGTTCGATGCTAGTTGCCATAGCGTCTTGTAAATAAATATCTGCATCTATCTTTTTGTTCTTAGGCACATCTGGACCTACAATCATAAACGGAGGACGAATACTATGATCGAATTGTGTTTGCTTTCCTAAAAGACCATGTCGACCCATTGCTAAGCCATGATCTGATGTAAATATAACGTAGGTGTTATCCATATCACTAGTCTCTTCAAGCTTATCTAAAATGCCACCTATCTGAGTATCTAAATGCGTAATCAAGGCATAGTATTCTCGAATATGTGTTTTTATAGCATACTCAGTTCTAGGAAAAGGTGCCAACGCTTCATCTCGTAAATCAGGACCATTACCAATACTATCTTTAAAAGGATACATCGGCAGAAAACTTTTAGGAACGCTTATGTTTTCGATAGGGTACATATCTAAGTACTTCTGCGGCGCCTGACGTGGATCATGTGGAGCGTTAAAAGCCAAATACATAAAGAATGGTTTGTCGCTAGATTTTGTTTGTTCAATGAAGCCAATGGCGTCATCTTTTAAAACTTCACTCCAATGTTTTCCATCTTGCCAAAATCCGCCAAAATCTTTATTAGTAGCGTTCCAAAGTGTGTCGTTTTTATTTAAAGGACGATGGTAACCAATAGCTCTTATCTCGGCTTTTGTTTTACCTTCTGCAATCATGTTATTGATGTATGGTATGGTTTCTTGGTGACTCCAAGCATCCCTTGGCATTCCCGGTCTTATATGAGTAACATTTTGAAAAATACTATCAGCTGGGGCATCAACATGCCATTTGCCTGTCATATATGTATCATAGCCAGCACCCTCCATGAGTTTTCCCCATGATTTGTCCATTCCATTGCCTTGTTTCCATAATTGTCGATAAGAATTCGCTGCCCAAACACTTCGTCCAGAAATGATCATTGCCCTTGAAGCAGCACAAACAGCTCCATTCCATGCGCCCATATTATAAGTGTGTGTGAATGTAGTACCTTGATTTACTAGGCGATTAAGATTCGGAGTTTGCACTTCATTATTTCCTAAAGCATTTATAGCCGAATACGTGAAATCATCAGCAAATACAAAAACGATATTCGGTTTTTTAAGTGTTTCCTTTTCTTTGGATTGGCAGCCAAATATCAACAGAAATGTGAGGAGATAAAATACGTTTTTCATAAATTATAATTTTTCAATTACCGTATAATAGGATGGAATTGTAGTGTCATCTTGCAACAGAAAGCTACTCTTTAATTCATAGCTACCTTTAGTAAGCGTTGTTTTTAGAGTTAAATAACTATCATTTTCAACACCGGATGATTCGACCTTAGTTTCACCAATTTCAACCATAGCTTTCACAGGACTTAAAACCTTGCCTTCAGGTAATCCATTGACATAAGGTGTCTTAGTGATTTGTTGAGGTGACGCATTTAATGCTAACATTGATTCGGGTGAATACCGATATAATTTAAACTGATACATTCCGTCTTCAACGACCTTAATGCTGTAATATCCGTTGGGGTTGGCATCGCCTTTACGAATTTGAACCTGATTCCAAGGAATATTATCTGAAGTATGCATATCATGAATAGTTAGCATAGCGGGATTGGAATTTGCATCACCAATTGGAATTTCTACATAACGAATGTCAGGAGTTAGACTTGCCCACCATTCATTATAGAATTTTTGCATTTTCAGCACCCTTTCAGGGTGTTGTGAAGCAATATCGTTTTGCTGGCCTGGGTCACTTATTGTATTATATAATTCTACATTATTTACCAAGCGCCACTCGGCTTGCATTACGCAGGGGTTTCTTCCTTTTTCAGGCAACTGATTACGCTGCGTATCAACCACCAACATTCGGTCAGTATCTGTTTTTTCTCCTTTTAAAGAAGCAATCATACTTTTTCCATCCAGCGGTTTTCTAGATGCATATGTTATACCAGTCAATTCAGCAAGGGTTGGTAATAGATCAACATGAGCAACCAGATCGTCGCTTTTTGATTTTTGTTTAATATCACCATCTGGCCAGCTCATAAAAAACGGAACTTTATGTCCACCATCGTAGTGACTTCCTTTTGTTCCTCTTAATCCTGAGTTGTATCCTGTAGGAACCGGTGTTTTAGTGTCAATGCCTCTAGCAGTCCCGTTATCCGTAGTAAAAATAATTATAGTATTATCGAATTGGTCGGTTTCCTTTAAATGTTCAACTAGTCTTCCGAAGTTATCGTCGATGTTTGAAATCATTCCGTAGAATCGTTTTTGAATATCGGTCAAAGGACTGGATTCATATAGTTTAGCATATTCTTTAGGTACGTTAAATGGGCCATGGGCAGCATTAAGCGCTAAATACATAAAGAAAGGTTCGTCTTTTTCTTTATTCATATATGAAATAGCCTCGTCAAACCAAACATCTGTACAGTAACCTGATGTTTTTTCTGGTGTCCCGTTTCTAAAATAGGTGTCATCAAAATAATCATTATTCCAATAATCCGGAGTTTGTTGAACACCACCACCGCCATGATAGAATGCTTCTTGAAACCCTCTGTCATGTGGCCTAAATGGATAATTATCGCCTAAGTGCCATTTGCCAAACATGGCAGTTTGATAACCATTTCCCTTAAACACTTCTGGTAAGGTTTCTTCCTCTTCTAATAAAATAGAGCATCCAGCTATGGTATGCCAAGCGTTGTTTCGATTCGCATTTCGACCAGTTAGTAATCCCGCTCGTGTAGGAGCACAGGTAGTACCTACATGAAAATTCGTTAATTCCAATGAAGATGCCGCAAAGCTGTCAAGATGAGGTGTTTTTATGATAGGGTTACCATGATATCCTAAATCACCATAACCTTGATCATCCGTGAGTATAATAATAACGTTAGGCTTTTTGTCAATCTTAATTTCTTCTGAACAAGAAAGAATTGTCAATGTTGCTAAAAGGCAAATAATTTTTAAATACATATGCTGAAATTGAAAAAGGGATTCTTAAAACTACTATTTATTTAAGCTATTGACAACGATTAACTACAGCTTATGCTAAATTCATAAGGAATTACACAAAAGTTTAGCAGATTATTTTTTATATTCATGCATTATACAAAGAGAACAACCAATAAAAATCTTTTCAACTTCAAACTATCATGAAAAATTCAACTTCAACCGAAAATTCAGAAAAAAAATCAAGACGAAGCTTTGTGAAAAAAAGCGCATTGTTTGCAGGGGGAGCCATGCTTTTACCCAATATGCAAATGAGTGGTATGGTGAATGTCTTCAATGATAAAAAATTAAAGATTGCCTTAGTTGGTTGTGGAGGTCGCGGAACGGGTGCTGCTGTACAAGCCCTGAATGCTGATGATAATGTAGAATTGGTTGCAATGGCAGATGCTTTTGAAGATAGGCTGCAAGGAAGTTTAGCTAATATTTCGAAAGAAATGGGCGAAACTAAAAAAGTAAATGTGCCTGAGAAAAATCGATTTGTTGGTTTTGATGGCGCAGAAAAAGCAATGGATTTAGCTGATGTAGTAATTCTAGCTACTCCACCTGGCTTTCGTCCGCAGCATTTTGAGTATGCTGTAAATAATGGCAAACATGTTTTTATGGAAAAACCTTGTGCAACTGATGTGCCAGGTGTTAGAAAAGTTTTGGCAGCTGCCAAAGTAGCAAAAGATAAAAATTTAAATGTGGTTGTTGGTTTACAACGTCATTATCAAGACAGCTATTTAGCTGCAATGGATCAATTAAAGCAAGACAAAATAGGTAAGATTGTTTCCGGTCAAGTGTATTGGAATAGTGCTGGAGTATGGGTGCGTGAACGTCAGCCTGGTCAAACGGAATTAGAATATCAAATGCGCAACTGGTATTATTTCAATTGGTTGTGTGGCGATCATATATTAGAGCAGCACATTCATAATATTGATGTAGCGAACTGGTTCGTAGGTGAATACCCAATTTCTGCGCAAGGTATGGGCGGTCGTCAAGTACGAAATGGAAAAGATCATGGCGAAATTTTTGACCATCACTTTGTAGAATATACGTACCCAAGTGGAGCGGTGATTGCTAGTCAATGTAGACACCAACCAGATACGATGCGTCGGGTTTCAGAATTTTTCCAAGGAACAAAAGGAACAGTTTCTACATCAGGAGATAATGTAGAAATGAAGGGGTGGGATGGTTCTACACTTTTTGAACATAGAGGAAAAGATGATCCGAACCCATATCAAGTGGAGCATATCAAACTTTTTGAATCTATTCGAAATGGAGGCGTGATTTCAAATGCTGAAAACGGAGCTAAGAGTACCATGTCTGCTATTATTGGTAGAATGGCTACCTATTCTGGAAAGGTGATTAAATGGGATGAGGCAATGGCATCGAATTTATCATTAGTGCCTGACAACTTAACTTGGGATTCTAAAGCCCCAGTTCAACCTAATGCTGAAGGATGGTATGATATACCAACTCCAGGAAAAAGTATCGTGATGTAGATTAAAAGTATACTATATGTTATTAAAAAAATCAATATTGTCCCTGCTTCTGGCAGGGACATTCTTTTTGTCTTGTAAAGAAACAGCCAAAGAGGCTCTTGCAAAAGATGAACCCAAAAAGCCAAATATTATTTACATATTGGCTGATGATTTAGGCTATGCGGAAGTTGGAGCTTATGGTCAGAAAAAAATAGAAACCCCCAATATAGATGCATTAGCAAAAGAAGGAATGTTGTTTACCCAACATTACACTAGTGCACCGGTTTGTGCGCCTGCACGTCATATGTTATTGACTGGTAAGCATGCTGGCCATGCCTATATTAGAAGTAATAGCGAATGGAAAGAACGCGGCGATGTTTGGGATCATTATGCTATGGCAAAAGATTCTACCCTTGAAGGACAAGGGCCAATGCCTGAAAGTACTATTACGATGGCTGATAGGCTTAAAGAGATTGGGTATACGACAGGTATTGTTGGAAAATGGGGACTAGGCGCGCCACATACCAAATCAGTACCAAATGATATGGGTTTTGATTTTTTCTATGGATATAATTGTCAGCGTCAAGCACATACGTACAATCCGTTGTTTTTATATAAAAATAGAAATAGAGTTCACTTTGCAAATGATACGATTCCGCCAGGAACCAAATTGGCAGCAGGTGCAGATCCAAATGATGCAAATAGTTATACGCAGTTTGATCAGCAATATTATAGTCCAGATTTGATGTTTAAAGAAATGACTGATTTTGTAGATCGTAGTAAAGAGCAGCCATTCTTTTTGTATTGGGCAAGTCCTATTCCTCATGTAGCCTTACAGGCTCCTAAAAGATGGGTTGATTATTATAGTGCCAAATTCGGAGAAGAAGAACCTTATTTAGGTGATCAAGGGTATTTTCCTCATCAAAAGCCGAGAGCAGCCTATGCAGCAATGGTTTCTTATTTAGATGAGAATATTGGTAAGTTAGTGCAGCAACTTAAAGATGAAGGTATTTATGATAACACGTTGATCATTTTTACCTCAGATAATGGTCCTAGTTATGCTGGGGGTGCTGATCCTGAATATTTTGAAAGTGCAAAACCGTTTGCTGGGGAGTATGGAAAAGGGAAAGGCTTTTTATATGAAGGTGGAATTCGGGTACCTATGATTGCATCATGGCCGAATAAGATCAAACCAGGCACTACAAGTGATCATATTTCAGCGCATTATGATATGTTAGCAACTTTTGCTGATGTTGGTGGCTATGAAAACTTAGCCGCTAATGATGGCGTAAGTATGCTTCCTGCATTTTTGTCAGAGGATAATCAAAAACAGCATGAGTTTTTGTACTGGGAGTTTCCGAGTTACGGTGGTCAAGTTGCCATTCGAATGGGAGATTGGAAGGTGGTGCGTCAAAATCTTAAAAATAAGAAGGAGCCAACCTTAGAATTGTATAACCTTAAAGATGATCCTACAGAAACAAATAACGTAGCAGCATCAAATCCAGAAATATTAAAAAAGGCAGCTGAAATTTTCAAAAGAGAACGAGACGCGCCAGAATTGGAAAGCTTTGAAATACCTCTAATAGCAGAAGGTTTGCTAACCGAAAAATAAAGTAAATTTGCAGCTTTAATTTTTAAGAATTTTTAATGAAAGTGAATCTTGTAGTTATCCTCTTATCTTTTAGTTTTCTCTTAGGTTGTAAGGAAGAAAAGAAAACACCAAAAAGTGATCCTGTTAAAGTTGACAATGTTGCTGAAATCGAGAATGATAAACCAGCTGATTTATCAGAATTACGAATAGAAAAGCCAGAGAACATCGTTGCTCCTAAAGGCATGGTTTGGATTCCAGGTGGAATTTTCACCCAGGGAGCTGTACCGCAAGACGAAATGGCAATGGGGCATGAAAAGCCAGCTCATCAAGTTGCCGTAGATGGTTTTTTTATGGATGCTACAGAAGTAACTAATGCCCAATTCAAAAAATTCATTGCCGAAACCGGTTATGAAACATTGGCAGAGCGTGCTCCGGATTGGGAAGAAATGAAGAGCCAACTTCCTCCAGGAACTCCAAAACCTCATGATAGTATAATGCAGGCAGGCTCATTGACGTTTAAGAAAACAAAATCTCCTGTAAATGACATGCGTGATTTTTCGCAATGGTGGGGATGGACGATTGGCGCGAGTTGGAGAAATCCGAATGGTCCTGATACGTCCATCAAGGGGAAAGAAAACTACCCAGTAGTTCATATTGCTTATGAAGATGCTTTAGCTTATTGCAAATGGGCTAATAGAAGATTGCCAACCGAGGCCGAATGGGAGAGGGCAGCGAGAGGTAAAAAGGAGGCTACCTATTCTTGGGGTGATGACGAATCGGTATTAACTCAAATGGCCAATACTTGGGAAGGACAGTTTCCCGTGACAAATACAAAAGACGACGGATTTGAGCAACGAGCTCCTGTAAAATCTTATGAGCCCAATGATTTTGGACTTTATGATATGGCAGGTAATGTTTGGGAATGGACTAGTGATTGGTACAATACCAAATATTATAAGGCGTTGATGAATACTGGTGGAGCTGTTAGAAATCCATCAGGAGCAGAGAATCCATTTAATGAGCGAGATCGATATGCTAGAGAAAAGATAATGAAAGGCGGTTCATTTTTATGTAATGCTTCTTATTGTGCAAGTTATCGTAGCTCCTCGCGTATGGCTACGAGTTTAGATTCCTCATTAGAACATTTGGGTTTTCGAACGGTTGCAACACCAGAAATGATTGAGATTAGTAAAAATAAATAGTTATCCCATTACATGCAGTTTATAAAAGATTTTGAGCCAGAGATCACCATAGCGTCTCCTGGTAGAATTAATTTTATTGGTGAACATACTGATTATAACATGGGGTATGTGCTTCCTACAGCTATTGAGAATAAGATAGTATTCAAACTGGCTAAAAATAATTCTGAAAACATAGCTAATGTTTACTCGGTAGGTTACGATGGTTTTGCCTTAGACTTAAATAATATCAGTAGAAGCAATACTGAATGGGAAAATTATGTACTTGGGGTACTTAGCGAAATTTCAAAATTAACAGATAGAGTCAAAGGTTTTGATTGTACTATTGAGAGTAATCTTCCATTAGGTTCAGGATTAAGTTCTTCAGCTGCAATGGAGTGTGGTCTTGCTTTTGGATTAAATGAGTTATTTGATTTGGGACTATCTAAACTAACGATAGTGGAGTTATCGCAACGCGCAGAGCATGGCTATGTAGGCACACAATGTGGTATTATGGATCAATTTGCATCCGTGATGAGTAAAGCCGGAAATGTAATTTTGCTTGATTGTCAGTCATTAGAGTATCAACATATACCCATTGACCTTCGCCCATATAAAATAATAATGCTGAATACTAAGGTTTCACATAATTTGGCTTCTAGCGAATACAATACCCGGAAACAAGAATGTGAAGAAGGTGTCGCATTGATAAAAAGGACCAATCCGAGTATCAGTTCATTGAGAGATGTTACTCGAGAGATGATTGAGGCTTCAAAACATGAAATGACTCAAACCGTTTATAATAGATGTTCTTTTATAATTGATGAAAATAAAAGAGTTCTTGAAATGGTCAAAGCATTAAAAGAAAAGGACTTAGAAACTGTTGGTTCTATTTTGTATGAAGCTCACGATGGGATAAGTAGATTATATGAAGTTAGTTGTTCTGAGTCTGATTTCTTAGTTGATTTTTCAAAGGGCTATTCTGACGTACTTGGCGCACGCCAAACAGGAGGAGGGTTTGGAGGATGCACTTTGAATTTAGTGCACGAAGATATCGTTGATATATTTAAGAAGGAAGCTGCAATAGCTTATAAATCAGAATTTAATGTTGATTTAGAAGCCTTCGAAGTTAAGCCAAGCGGAGGCACGGCAATTGTATAAAAATACTAGTTGTCTTGTACGCTCAATAGTGCTTCTTCAAGTTGTACTTTTTTATATCTACTAAGCGGTATTTGTTGTCCACTTACTTCAACAAGAGCACTACTAAACTTTTCTACTCTATCAAGATTTACAATATAGCTTTTGTGAATACGAAGAAATTTATCTTGAGGTAATTTTTCTATAAAAGCTTTCATTGTAGATAATACCAAAATACTACTGTCTACCGTAACTAGCTTAATATAATCACCTAAACCTTCAATCCACTTGATATCGTTGATGATTACTTTTACTTTCTTAAGATTACTATTCACATAAATGTGAGCTTCGTCGGTCTTATTTGAATTTGCTTGTGTATTGTTAAAGAGCGCTTTTCGTACTGATTCATTAAAACGTGACTTTGTAATTGGTTTTAATAAATAGTCAGTAACATTATATTCAAAAGCTTTTAAAGCATAATCTGGTTTGCCGGTAATTAATATTACTTGCGGCCTATTAGATAAGGATTCGATGAATTCGAAGCCATCTAATATTGGCATTTCAACATCGAGAAAAATTAAATCGATTTGATTTTCTGCTACGTTTTTGTAAGCTTCCATGCCGTTATTATACTCGGCAATCAGTTCAATGTCTGAATGATCATTTACAAGTTTTGCAACTGCCATTCTTTGAAGTGTAGAATCGTCTACAACAATAGTTCTAAGTTTGTTTGCGCCCATGGTTTAAAGTCTTTGTAGTCAACTGGTAAATTTGGTAATATGTTGACTAACGTTATTAAAATACTTGGTTTGGTAATAAGTACTTTACTTCAACTTTCTTGCCAAAGATAAAGCAATTTGGTTTTTTAAAAATGTTAAAACCCTGACATTAGGGTTATATCTAAGGATTCTAACCTGTAATTCTACATCAAAATGATACGATAAATTCTTACACGCCTGTTATTTAACAGTACTGAGCGCTTTCTCTCTAATTAGTTATTTTTGCCAATAAATTGTTAAAAAAAAATTCAATTTTTTTTATAAAATCCCTAAATCAATCATCATTAATGCATTTTAAATGATTTTGTTGGTCGAAAACTTTTAATAACTTACTTGTAAGGTTTTTAGCAAAAAAGCTACTTTTACAGTATATAATTTTATAGATAAATAGGAGTATGTCAGAACAAATTGAAAGAGTTAAAACACTAATAATAGGTTCAGGGCCTGCAGGATATACTGCGGCAATATACGCAGCAAGAGCAGATTTAAAACCTTTACTATATACTGGTATGGAACCAGGTGGACAATTAACAACAACTACTGAAGTTGATAATTTCCCTGGTTATCCTGAGGGCATAGATGGTCCGACTATGATGGTGCAGTTGCAACAGCAGGCGGAACGTTTTGGTACTGAGGTACGCATCGGAATGGTTACTGCAGTAGAATTGAGTACTGAAGTAGGAGGGATTCATAAAGCTACTATTGATGATTCTGACAAAGTGATTGAAGCAGAAACGATAATCATTTCTACAGGTGCTACAGCAAAATACCTAGGCATACCTAGTGAGCAAAAATTACGAGGTGGAGGAGTTTCAGCTTGTGCGGTATGTGATGGATTTTTCTTCAAAGGTCAAGATGTGGCAATTGTAGGTGCAGGTGATACTGCAGCCGAAGAAGCCTCATACTTAGCTAATATTTGTAAAAACGTAACAATGTTAGTGCGTAAAGATCATATGAGAGCATCTAAAGCGATGCAACATCGTGTGAATAGCCTTAAAAATATTGATGTACGATACAATACAGAAGTTGATGAGGTTTTAGGAGACCAAGTTGTTGAAGGCTTACGTATGGTAAATAATGAAACAGGTGAGAAAGAAGATATCGCGATTACTGGCTTATTCATTGCTATTGGTCATAAACCGAATACAGATATTTTTAATGACCAATTAGAAATGGATGACACCGGCTATTTAATCACCGAAGGCAAGACTACTAAAACCAACTTGCCAGGTGTTTTTGCTTGCGGAGATGCACAAGACAAAGAATATAGACAGGCAGTTACGGCAGCTGGTACAGGTTGTATGGCAGCTTTAGATGCTGAACGATACTTGGCAACAGTAGGTTCAGTAGACGAGGTTGTTGGAGATAATTATAGCGTTTAGATTAATATTTAAGAAAGATTCAATAAAAATGCCGCTATGTGTAGCGGCATTTTTATTTTTAAAACTATTATTTAATCAATGCGCCTGTAGTTTTCAGAATTAATAGGCATACCATCTTCAGCTATTGTGATTTGACTATATGAATCTTTATATAAATGCAATTCAAATTTAAAAACTTGTACGGTGTCTTGAATTGACATCATAGTTTTTGAACCAAACTCAAGTCTTTCTTCCAGTTCGTTTTCCGTGTTGGTATAAGAACCATATCCGAACCATTCGCTAGGGTCATCAGGTGAATGCCTTGTCCACATAACTTTTCCCTTACTATATATCTTTATTTGACGATACCCATTATTATTAAATAGTGTATCTGATACATTACCGTTTTCAAAATCGAAACGGTTCATGAGCTCCCAAGTTCCCTCAAGGGAATTTGCATTAGTCTGTTGTTTTGAAGATGTAAATTCAGTTGCCGAAATAAGAATTAACATCAAAAAAACCAATCCGAGTAGTTTTTTCATTGTTGTAGATTTTAGCGTTGAAATTGTATCTTAAAAAGTTACGTAATATTTATGAAATTGACAATTATATATATCGTTAATTGGGAATAATTAAATATTTATAATTAAAAATTTTAAATATGACATAATTAAAAACGATTAAGCACTTTTAATATTTGTTCAATGTCGGTTTTTGTGTGATGCGCAGAAAGAATAATTCTACTCATTAAAGCGTCATTTTTTGTGGGATAATTGAAGTTTGTAATAATGATATTATTCGATGCTAAAAATGTGGCGAGTTTTGTATTTGAAAATCCAAAAGCGGAATGCTTGGGTACGAATGTGAATTGAGATGTGTTTTCGACTTGGCTTAAGAATAGTTGAATATGCTGTTGTAAAAGTGCTCTTTTATTTTCAAAAATATCTTGAGCAGTAATTAATACCGATAATGCCGCTGGCGTTGCAGGACTAGCGCCTCCATAGAGCCCAGTATTAACAAATGAACTTATGCGTTCTTTTGTTCCAAATATTGCACCTGCTTGAACCCCAAATCCTTTTCCTAACGAACAACAAACGATCAATTCTTTAGCCTGTAAAGCTTTTAATACTTGGTATGAACCACTTCCGTTGTTTCCGACAATTCCTATACCGTGCGAATCATCAGCGACAATTATAATCTGATCTAATGGGAGTTGTTGAAGTCCTTTGAAATCAGGGTAATTCTCACCTTCTGTATCTAAGGTATCTAGAAACACAACCGGTGTGCTTTGAAATTTCTCTAAATGCTCGCGTACAGCTGCATTTAAACCTTCAAATGATGAGTAATGTTCTTTAGATGGAATATGAACAGCAGCATGCGTATCTGGCGCATAAAAAAGCTCGTAGTTATTTGTATTCATTGTCTGTGCCACCAACTGACCAGCAAGAAATCCGGAAGACTGGG
>CALLIG010000018.1 GCA_938009735.1 uncultured Flavobacteriaceae bacterium | reverse complement strand
CCTTGATCTAAATAGAGGCGATTATCTACTATCAGTATGGAGTACACAACAAATTCTAAATCACTTATGACTTCACTTATTGTATTCGTTGTTAAATCTACCTTCTGTATCGATGTTCCAACTGCTATGTATAGCTCATTATTTTTTCTGGCAAGTGATAATGGACTTTCATCAAATCCAAACAAGCGTTCTATATCAACTACTGAATCTGAAAAATCCATTCTAAACAAGGATTTTTTTAGTGCAACCACCAAATCATTTCCATCAAACTCAAAAGACCTCGGAAACATAAATTGATTATACAAAATAGTATCCAATTCTTCACTGGGGTTACTAAGATCATAAGTGACTATTGCATCTCTTAGGCCAATATATAGCATATTATCCTTTTCAATAATTGCTCTTGGGTAGGTCAAACTATCAAAAAGAACCTGGTACGTACTTAAGGGATCTGAGACATTAAATTTAACGATTTGTCCTGTTTGGGCCACAGCACCATGCAGTGCCAAGTAGACATCGTCATCTACAAAGGTAAAAGCAATCGGGCTGTCCAGATTATCAAGCACCGTGTTTACTTGACCAAAACAGCAATTGCTAATTAAAAATGATAAGATTAAGAGTTTGTATTTCATTGTTTTTTTTTGATAAAACGGATGAGCATGATACTATGTGACTCTGTTAGATATGAGAATATTTGAAATTATTATCTGGTGTCATGTACAGTCTACTTTTCTATCTCAATGGTCCTTTTCGTATAAATAGGTCGATAAAGAATGAATTTATCACCTATAGATTCTGTATTAAAAACGAACTGTACTATTTCGTCTTGCATCGAGTTGATTAATTCATGATCTACTTTAGCCAAAAACTTATCCTTACTTATTTTTGAATCTTCCTTGTATGTTTCGTAATAAAATTTCGATTGTGCTAAAGCATTTGAAGAGTAGTTGTGATGTTGTTTGTAATTAGGATTTTGCTTTGAGCCTTCGGTTAAATAAAACTCTGAGGTTTTGTTCTTATACGCCATTAAATTATTTTCAAAATTCACCAGTGATAATAATCGTTCTCGTCTACCTAATTCAATGGGTTTGACAACGATGAAGTTGTCAATGATATCAAGCAATAAATATTTTTTGTTAGCTAATTCAAACTCTTTACCTAATTCCTCTTTATTGAGAATGATAAAGTCGGTTCCTGACAAGAAATAAATGTCTAATATTATTTTCGCATTTTCATCCAGGTTAACTACTTCATTCTTCCACCTGAACTTTATTGATACTTCTTCATTAGAGCTTTGGTCTTGTTTTATAGTCTCTAGATTTAATTTATTACTACTTATTATCTTATTAAATTCAATATAATAATATTTGTCTCTTTTAAGAAAATCAGATTCAAACGTGGTTAGATTGCAGTTTAACTCAATTTTATTCGCTGAAATAGTTAAAGAATTTTTATTTTTTATTTCATTCAAAATTGATTGAATTTCATTCTCATTTAAAGGTTTCTCAAAAAACTGCATTGAATCATAATTCATTGTGAATGACTCTTGACTTTTCTTATTGATAGACTCTGCCTCAATCATTTTAAATTGATTATAAAATACCTCTCCAATCATTTTGACTTGTTCATCAGTCATTTCTTGTGAACTTAAGGTCACACAGAAAAAAAATAATGCCAAAAGTGTAATTATTTGTTTCTTCATTTTTAATTTTTGATTGTACATCACGTATAATGATAAGAGGAGGAGTGACGAAGGAGCTCTTCCTTCTTATCTATTGTTATGTGCTTTTACTTTTAGTATTTTAGTAAATGATTATTGATTTCTGGATATTTTGATTTCCAAGTTTCAAATTCTTCTTCATAGTTACACATATTGTAAAATATAGGCCTGATTAGATTCTCATTGTATTTAATTTTCTTACTTGTTATGTCTTCAATGAGTTTCAAGTTATGATTAATTAGCCAAGATGATTCTTTAGTCGTCAATGGAAATATGTCTCCGCCAAATGGCTCTCCAAAATCTTGCTTTATTTCGTCTTTTAAGGATAGTGTTTTTTCATCACTACTTGATAGTTTATTTACGTTTCCAAAGTTTGAGTTAGAGGAAAAGTAGTTAAACAGTCCTGTTACAATTGTTGGTTCAATGAATTGAGCATAAAATATTAGATTTGGTTTCGGTGTTCCCGTGTCATTATATGTTTCAAAATATATTTGCTTATCACTTATTGTAATGAAATAGTATATGCTTGAGTATTCTGAAAAATAGTTGATTACTACTTTAGGACTTCTCGTATTCCAGTTAGTTTGTGACGCATTATTTATGCAATTAATAGTTGTACCAATGTATTCAGGAACGACCATTGAGTTTTCTATTTCTTCGAATTTCGAGGTTTCATATTCGGCCATATTTACTTTATTTAGTTGATCCTTAAAAAAGGCCATTTGCGTTAAAGAGACAAAGTTGAAACGATTTTACGTTCCCATACTATTTTATTAATTAGCTCAAAAAAGGCTAAAATTTGAATATGGGCTAATTGATTTAGCCTTTTCTTAAGATTG
>CALLIG010000017.1 GCA_938009735.1 uncultured Flavobacteriaceae bacterium | reverse complement strand
AATACCTAATTCCTTCAATTTTGGAATATGTCGTTGTAAAAGTGTTCCGTTTGAGGTAATGTGGATGGATTTATAATCATCTAGTCCAGCAGTATTTTCTAATAATTGCATGAAATCTTTTCGAAGAAAAGGTTCCCCACCAGTAAAACGAACTTTCTGAAAACCTAGCCCGCCTAAAACCTTTAGTAATCTTGTAATCTCTTCATAGCTAAGTAAATGTGCTTTGGGTTCGTATGGAATTCCCTCTGCGGGCATACAGTAAAAACACCGTAAATTACAACGGTCTGTAACTGCAATACGCACATAGTCTATCGTTCTGTCAAAGGAATCCTTCATAATCTTTCTCAGCAATTAGAGCAATCAATATAGCTATTTTTAGATATATTAGAGGTGTTATTGTGAAAAAGAAAATGACTTCCTTAGAATATGAAAGAGATAAAATCGATACTCAAATTATATAATTCTTTTAAAAACTCTGATGAAAAATGTGCTATTGCGCAAGTAGTCCGAGTAGAGGAATCATCGTACCGACGAGAAGGTGCACGAATGCTTGTTTTTGAATCTGGAGTTTTTGAAGGAGGTATTAGCGGAGGATGTTTAGAAGGTGATGCTTTGCAACGCTCGCAAATTGCTATTTTAAAACAAGAGCCATCAATTGTAACCTATGATACTTCAAAAGAAAATGAAATAGGAGTAGGACTAGGTTGTAATGGGGTTATTGATGTTTTGATTTCACCCATATCTAATAATTCCGTTACTTTAGAAATGCTTCAAAAATGCGTTTCGGATAGAGGAGAACATATCATCGCAACCGTAACTGCTTTAAATACTGATATTGATACGATTCCTTTGGGCAGGAGTTTTTACTATAACCAAGGTTCTGCATCTTTAGAAGATTGTCAACACGATGGACTCCGAGATTTTCTTCAGGATAAAATTAAAGAGGTTTTAGAAAATAAAAAGTCAAAGACACACCATTTTGAAGAGGAAGAAGTAAAGGCAAGTGTTTTTATTGAATTGATTCCGCCACAATTTCATTTGGCGATTTACGGAGATAACTATGATGTGTATCCAATGCTAGAACTTGCCAAATTGATGGATTGGGATGTCAGTCTTGTCGGCAATGTTCAAAAACTTAAAAAAGAAAAACTTCAGTCGGTAAAAAATATTTGCCTCAAAGACGGTGAGGCACGACCTGAGATTGATGGCAGAACTGCAATCATTTTAATGGCACATGATTACAAAACTGATTATGCCAACTTAGAGCATTTGATTAAAAGCGAATCGCGCTATATCGCTTCGTTAGGTCCTCGCAAGCGTTTTGATAAAATGATTGGTGAATTTAAATCAAACGGCGTTGAATTTTCGGAGGCAGAACTGCAAAGAATTTATGCGCCCTGTGGATTAGAGATAGGTGCAAATACGCCTGAAGAAATTGCCATGAGTTTGTTTAGTGAGATTCTAAGTGTGTTTTCTGGAAATACTGGTGGGATGCTTCGTGAGAAGAGTGGGCCGATTCATGCTAGGGATTAATCGTGTAAGTCTCCCCTCCTCGGAGGGGATTAAGGGGAGGTTTTTAAGAGTCTAATCTGTTCTTTCAATTCCTCCAACACCAAACCAAGATTATTTTTCACATCTAAATCGCTGAATCTTATTACATGAATACCAAGTGATTCTAACCTGTCTTGCCTTATTTTATCTTTTTCTTGATGCCCTTCTTCAAAATGAATCGAGCCATCAATCTCAATTGCTAGTTTCAAATCTTTACAGTAAAAATCAACGATATAATTATCAATAGGAATTTGTCTGCTAAATCGAAAGCCTAGCTTTTTACCTTTTATCTCGCGCCATAGTGCAATTTCACCGAGGGTCATGTTTTTGCGAAGCTCCTTTGCGTAAGCAACTAAATCTTGGTTATATGAAATGATTTTTCTCATGTGTTTGCCCACCCCTCGGTCCCCTCCAAGGAGGGGAGGATTACTTTGGTGTGCAATAAATTTAGTAAAAAAACTTAATGGGATTTTATATTTTCTCTTTCAGTAGAAGATAAAAGAGAACAGTTTCCCCTCTTGGGAGGGGATTAAGGGGTGGGTCTTTTTCACCTCCGCTCCCAAAGAATATTTGCTTCTCTCTGCTTTGCAACTTGAGAAGTAATGATGCTAATTGCCTTTTCAATATCCTCCTCTGTTGTATATCTGCCAATGCTTAGGCGCAAAGATGCATAGGCTAAACTTCGCTCAATGCCCATCGCAGTTAAAACATGAGAAGGTTCAACAGAAGCAGAGTTACATGCAGAGCCATTCGACACAGCAATTTTTCCGCTAAGTGCAGTTAGAAGATTTGCTCCATCTACATAGGGGAAAGAAACATGAACCGTATTTGGTAACTTTTCAAAGCTTGTATTATTTGAAACAGCTAGCTCAATTTCGAGTAAACCAGCTTCTAGTTTGTTTCTTAGACTAATTAATCTTTGTGCTTCTTCATTTAGATTTTTATATGCCAATTCAATTGCCTTTGCGAAGCCTACTATTAAAGGAGTATTGATTGTTCCGCCGCGCTGTCTTTTTTGTTGTCCGCCACCTTGAATAAAACTTGGTAGACCATCTCCATCTTCATTATCTTTTATATATACTAATCCAATTCCTTTTGGGCCATATACTTTATGCGCTGAGAAACAGGCGAAATCTACCAGACTTAAGACTTTAGTTAATTCTACTTTTCCTAATGCTTGTGTGGTATCTGAAAAAAGAAGGCTACCGTTTTCTTGTGTAAGTTTTGCAATCTCTTCTAGAGGATGAATGATTCCCGTTTCGTTGTTTGCATATAGAATCGAAACTAAAATAGTGTCTGGGCGGAGTGTTTTGTTTAAGGTTTCCAAAGAAATCAATCCTTCAGAATCTACATCCAAATAACTTATTTCATAGCCATCTTCTTCTAAAAATGCACAGGTATCTAATACAGCTTTGTGTTCAGATTTAGTCGTAATGATATGGTTTCCTTTGGATTGCAACTTTCGCGTAACCCCTTTTAATACCATATTTATTCCTTCCGTTGAACCCGAAGTATAAATTAAACTATTTGTGGAAACTCCTAAATTTTCAGCTATGGATTTGGTTGCATCTTCAACAGAACTCTTTGCCAACCAACCATATGGGTGGTGACTACTCGATGGATTCCCAAAATCCTCATGAAAATGTGGTAACATGCTGTTTACTACTTCTTTATCACATGGAGTAGTAGCATTATAATCAAAATAGAGTTGAGAATACATATTTAGGTTACCATTTAAGTGCTAAGTTAAAGGTAGTGATTATTAGAAAATATCGTTAAATATTGAAAGTCAGAACAGTATAAAATGATAGTGGTTGTTTGTAAATTATCAAATCGTTAAACAAAACAGTATTATTTTGCAGTATCAAAAAAAATAAGATATATTTAATGCTTACCTCTTAATTAAATACCAAAAAAATTATGATTCCAGCTAATTTCAACTATCACAAAGTAACTTCTGTAAAAGAAGCTATTGCTTTGTCGACTGAGCTTGGAGAAGAGGCGAAATATATGTCCGGCGGACACAGTCTGTTGCCGATGATGAAACTTCGCTTTGCCACTCCCGAACACATTATTGATATCAGTAAAATTGAAGGTCTTTCTTATATTAAAGAAGATGGCGACATGCTCAAAATTGGAGCTATGACCACGCAGACTGAGATGGAGCATAATGATTTACTAAAAGAGAATTATCCAATTATGGGTGATGCTATTTGGTTAACAGCTGACCCATCGGTTAGAAATGTAGGTACGCTTGGTGGTAACATTGCGCACGGTGATGCAGCCAATGACCAACCGGCTTTGATGTTAGCGATGAGAGCGACCGTGGTTGCTGAAGGTGCTGACGGAACGAAGTCAATTCCGATAGATGAATTTTTTCACGGCTTTTATATGACTGCATTAGAACCATCTGATGTTTTAACGGAGATTCAAATACCTAAAGCAAAAAAAGGTAGTGGTGGTGCATATGTTAAGATAGAACGTAAAGTTGGTGATTATGCTACAGCAGGTGTAGCTGTTCATGTTGAATTAGATGATAATGGTGTTTGCCAACAAATCGGAATTGGTCTCACTAATGTAAGTGCCGTACCAATGCGTTTAGAAAGAGGAGAAGAAGTTTTGCGTGGTCAAACGATTACTGATGAACTAATTGCACAAGTTGGTAAAATTGCAAGCGAAGACTGTGAGCCAGAATCTGATTTAAGAGGTTCTGAGGCTTATAAAAGGTCAGTCGTAGATACAATTACAAAAAGAATGTTGAACAAAGCTTTGGAAAGAGCAAGACAATAACAGCGCTATGGGAAAACACAATGTAACAATGACAATAAATGGAGAAAGTGTAACCGCTGAGGTAGACTCACGATTACTGCTTGTTCACTTCATAAGAGAGAATTTAGACTTAACAGGTACGCATATTGGTTGCGATACTTCTAACTGTGGTGCTTGTACCATTATGTTAGATGGTAAATCGATTAAATCATGTACCTATTTGACCGTTCGTGCTGATGGTGCGAATATCACAACTATAGAAGGTGTTGCTGCAGAAGGTACAAATAGCCATTTGCAACAAGCATTTCATGATCAGCATGGTCTGCATTGCGGATTTTGTACACCTGGTATGATTATTCGTTCTATGGATTTATTGAAAACGAATCCGAATCCTACAGAAGAAGAAATTCGCTGGGGGATCTCAGGAAATCTTTGCAGATGTACTGGATATAACAATATTGTAAAGTCTGTTCAGCAGGCGGCTACAGAAATGGCCAAAGAAAAAGAAGCTTCAGTCTAACCTCTAAAAAAATAAAACATGTTTAAATGTAAAACATCACCAGAGGTAGGCGGAATGGGTCACTCTGTAAAAAGAAAAGAAGATGCACGGTTTTTACACGGCAAAGGAAATTATGTCGATGATGTAAAACTACCGGGTCAATTAATGATGGTAATGGTACGTAGTCCGTATGCATATGCCAAAATTAAAAGTATCAATAAAGAAAAAGCATTAGCTATACCAGGGGTATTAGCTGTTATTACAGGATATGATTTAAAGGAATTCAATTTACATTGGATGCCAACTTTATTATCAGATACCCAAATGGTATTGCCAACTGATACGGTGATGCACCAATCACAAGAAGTCTGTGCGGTTATTGCAACTGACAGGTATATTGCTGTAGATGGTGCGGAAGCTGTTGAAGTAGATTATGAGCCCATGAAAGCGCTAGTTGATCCATATAAAGCTTTAGATGACGATGCGCCATTATTGCGGCCAGATAAAGAAGGTCAAGAAGACAATCAAATTTACCATTGGGAAAAAGGTGATCGTGCTAAAACAGATGATGTTATCGCAAAAGCGGATGTTGTTGTAAAAGAACGCGTTTACTTACCAAGAATTCACGTGGCTTCTATTGAAACCTGTGGTTGTAATGCTTCTTATGATAAGGACACAAAGAAACTAACGGTCTATTTAACAACGCAAGCACCACATGCCATTCGTACGATTGTAGCATTGGTTGCTGGTCATGTTGGATTGTCAGAAGAAAAAATTAGAGTGATTGCTCCGGATATTGGAGGTGGATTTGGAGGAAAAGTTCCTGTATATCCAGCGTATGTGGTTGCGATTGCAGCGACATTCCTAATCGGAAAACCAGTAAAATGGATTGAAGATCGTTCAGAAAACTTAGTTAACGGTTTTGCAAGAGATTACCATATGGACTGCGAATTAGCAGCAACTAAAGATGGTAAAATCCAAGCGTTTAAAGTTTCAACATTGGCTGACCATGGGTATACCGATTCTTCAGCAAACCCTTCTAAATTTCCTACGGGAATGTTTTCTATCTGTACAGGTTCGTATGATTACGAACATGCCTTTGCAGAACTAGATGCAGTTTATACAAACAAAGCTCCGGGTGGAGTTGCTTATCGTTGTTCTTTCCGTGTAACGGAAGCGGTTCATGCGATTGAGCGTATGGTAGATAAATTGGCTGCTGAAATAAAAATGGATCCAGCTGAAATCAGGTTTAAAAACTTTATTAAAAAAGAACAATTCCCATATGCATCTCCTTTAGGATGGAATTATGATAGTGGTGATTATAAACAAACGCTTGAAAAAGCGATGGAAATGATCGGCTATGACGATTATAAAAAAGAGCAAGCTGAAAAACGTGCGCAAGGAAAATTAATGGGAATCGGAATTTGCACCTTTACGGAAGTGGTAGGAGCAGGGCCGTCTAAAGATTTTGATATCTTAGGTATTGCCATGTTTGATAGTGCTGAGATTAGAGTGCATCCAACAGGAAAGGCATTAGCTCGTTTCGGAACCAAGTCACAAGGACAAGGTCACGAAACAACATATGCACAGATTCTAGCAGAGGAATTAGGAATTCCTTATACCGACATTGAAATTGATGAAGGTGATACCGATACTGCTCCGTACGGATTGGGTACCTACGCAAGTAGAAGTACACCAACAGCAGGTGCAGCGGCAGCAATGGCAGCACGTAAATTGAAAGATAAAGGAAGAAAAATTGCAGCTCATTTGCTAGAAGTAAGTGAAGAAGATATCGAATGGGAAGTTGGTAAGTATTTTGTAAAAGGAGCTCCTGAAAAGTCGAAGACGATTCAAGATGTTGCATTTGCGGCGTACACAAATATTCCACCAGGAATGGAACCTGGTTTCGAAGCAACACATTATTATGATCCACCAAATTTAACTTTCCCTAACGGCGCATATATCTGCGTGGTTGAGGTAGAAGAGGAAACGGGTGCAATTGATGTGAAGCGATTCGTAGCAATTGATGATTGTGGAAATGTAATTAACCCAATGATTGTTGAAGGTCAAGTACATGGCGGATTAACGCAAGGTATTGCACCAGCAATGTATGAAGGTATTGTATATGATGATGAAGGAAATGTTCTTAACGGAACACTTATGGATTATCTAGTGCCAACGGCGGTTGAATCTCCGCATTGGGAAACTGGTCATACCATCACGCCATCACCACATCACCCATTAGGGGCGAAAGGTGTTGCAGAATCTCCAACAGTTGGAGCACCACCTGCAATTGCAAATGCGATTATTGATGCTTTATATCCTTTAGGAATTAAGCATTTAGATATTCCTATTACTCCAGACAAAGTTTGGGATGCTATTCAAGTTGCAAAAGCGAAAGCTTAGAACGTTGAAATAGGATAAAGAATGATAAAGTGACTCCTCTCATAATATTATAAAAGGAGTATCACTTTTTATGAATGATAATAAAAAGAGATTTTGCATGAAAACACAATTAGATAAATCGTTTGAAGTTCCACAAAGTACCGATTTGGTATGGGAACATTTAATCGATCCAGAAAAAATAATGGATTGCGTGCCGGGTGTATCCATAGACGAAAAAGTAGGCGACAACCATTATAAAGGAAAGGTGGGAATGAAATTTGGTCCAATGGGGGTTAAATATGATGCCGACATTTACTACAATGAGATTGATTTAGAAAATCGTAAAATTATCATCAGAGGTGATGGTGTTGATGCCAAAGGAAATGGAAATGCAGAAATGATGATGACCATTGATTTGACTGACCGCGAAGATGGTGGTGTGAAGTTAGATGCCATTATGGATGTTACCGTAAACGGTAAAATTGCCCAATTTGGATCGCGATTAATTAGTACGGTTTCGAATCAGTTATTCAAACAATTCGTTACAAATTTTTCAAAGAAATTAGCCGAAGCAGAGGCAGCAGCATAAATAGTCCCGAGAATCTGTAATCAGAAGCTATGCTGTTCTCAGCATAGCTTTTCTAAATTTAAGCAATTGAACAAAGACATTGAAAAACTCATAAAAGATTTTTATGAGCACGACTATATTCTAAATGAAGAGCTGGCAACTTCTATATTTCTATTGAAGAATTTAGAGAAACCATTGCTATTAGAAGGAAACCCAGGGGTGGGTAAGACAATGCTTGCTAAAACCTTGGCAGAGCATTTGGGGACAAATTTAATCCGATTACAATGCTATGAAGGACTAGATGTTAGTACTACCATTTACGAATGGAACTACCAAAAACAACTACTACATATCAAACTTTTTGAACAAGAAAAAGACAAGAAAGCATTAGGGAATCAAATCTTCGGAATGGACTATGTTCTTCAAAGACCTTTACTGCAATCGATAAGTGCAGATAAACCGGTTGTTTTATTGATTGATGAGATAGATAGAGCAGACGAGGAATTTGAAGCCTATTTGTTAGAGTTGTTGTCTGATTTTCAAATCAGTATTCCTGAACTAGGAACTATAAAAGCGACATCAAAGCCTTTAGTAATCTTGACTTCAAATCGAACACGAGAACTAAGTGATGCGCTTAGAAGAAGATGTTTATACCATTGGGTAGACTTTCCTTCAAAATTGAAAGAGATTGATATTATTGCTAAAAAACTACCAAATATTGATGAAGAATTAGCAACTCAAGTAGTAACATTTATTCACAATCTTAGAAAGTCAAGCCTCCACAAACCGCCAGGTATTGCAGAATCATTAGACTGGGCAAAAACGTTACTGTTGATGAATCAAAAAAACATCACAGACGAGATTGTAAAAACAACTATTGGAAGTGTTCTGAAGCACAAAGATGATATAGATTTTGTACGTAATAAATCGGTACAAGAATTTCTTTATCATATTGATTAACAAAACCAATTTCCAACAACCCGATATCTCTTTTGGAAGCAGTAACCAAAACATTTCAAGAACGTTTAATCGACTTTACAATGTATTGTAGAGAACGTCAGTTTGTTCTTGGTCCGCAAGAAACGAGGGATGCCTTTGAAGTGGCTGAACGTGGTTGGGTATTAGACCGAAAACTATTTCAATATAGTTTAAAGGCTATCTATTGTAAGCGTAAAGAGCATTTTGATCGCTTTGATGAGATGTTTGAACGATTTTGGAGTAGGTATTACGAAGAAAAATTAGAACAGCGCAAAAAGCAAATACAACAGCTTAAAAAAGAAAAGGAAACTGCTACTGTTATATTTTTAGGTACAGAATTTAAAGTGCCAAAGAAAGAAGTTAAAGAACAAGAAGCTAAGGAAACCGTAGGTGCGAACGAAAGTATTCGGTTGCGAATGACAGATTTTTCTAAAGTGAATGTTACCGATAAAGAGAAGTTAGAGGAATTGGCCGAAGAGCTATTTCATCAAATGAGTATGCGTTTTAAGCGCAGATTAGAGAATGCGAATAAAGGTAGTGTTGATATTAGAAATACAATTCGTCATGGTATTTCAAAAGGAGGAATGCTTTTAGATTTATCTTATAAGAGAAAACGTAAAGAAAAGCGTAAAGTTGTTTTTATTCTTGATGTTAGTGGTTCTATGGATACCTATAGTTATTACTTACTTCGGTATGTGATGGTGTTAAAAAAGTATTTTAAGAGTTTAGAGTTCTTTACCTTTAGTACTGAACTGACTCATGTAACACCGATGCTGCGTCAGAACAATGAACAGGAAGTTTTAAAAGAGATTGGCAAGAATTTAAATTCGTGGTCAAGTGGTACTAAAATAGGGGTGTCGCTAACCGAATTTTTATCTGTTTATGGAAGTAAATTTTTAAGCCAAAAACATATTGTAGTTGTTCTTAGTGATGGACTAGAAACAGGAAACGTAACGGTATTGCAAGACGCAGTTCGTACTATTCGTAGAAAATGTAAAACGTTGGTTTGGCTGAACCCTTTAAAAGGTATGGAAGGCTACCAGCCCATTCAAAAAGGAATGGTTAATGTGATGCCGCATCTTGATGCTTTTGAATCAGCACATAATCTAGATAGTTTATTAAAATTGGAAAAATTGTTGATGGATGTTTAATGAGATTGTATTAAAAATAGAAGAGCATTTGGCTAAAGGATCAAACTTTGCGATAGCCCAGGTCATAGACCGAATTGCCCCTAGTTCAGGTAAAGTAGGGGATAAGGCTCTAATATTAGAAACAGGAGAATTAATTGGCTGGATAGGCGGTGGCTGTGTACGTGGAATCGTCATCAAAGAAGCCTTAGACGTCATCAGTAGTAAACGCTATCGACGTATTCGTATTTCACCCGAAGGGGGCACGCGTGAAACGGCGACCTATAAAGAATATGTAATGGCATGTCAAAGTAAAGGAACCTTAGAAGTTATGATAGAACCCGTTATTCCACAACCAGAATTAATAGTAGTTGGTAAAAGTAATATTGCTCGCAAATTAGTGCAGATGGCTTCTGCCGCTGATTTTAGGGTTTCTGTAATGGCGACTGATGCCGATGCGCATACCTTTCCGACCGCCCATGTAGTTTATGATAGGGTTGATTTTTCAGCGTTTAAAAACCTCTCGAACACATACATTATCGTTACCACCCAAGGAGAGAATGATGAACTTTCTGTTAAAAAAGCAATGAAGACCAGTTGTGATTACGTGGGTTTTGTAGCCAGTAAAAAGAAAGCGGAAGAAATAAAAATCTATCTGGCACAAGCGGTGATTAGTGCCGATCGTATTGCGCAATTAAGAAGTCCTGTTGGTTTAGATATTAGTGCAAAATTAGCAAGTGAGGTGGCGATAAGTATTTTAGCAGAGGTGATTGATCACTTTAGAAAAGGTAATGCTGCTGCTAATATGCCTATCCATGAGACCGCAACCGTGGTAAAAGAAGAAGTGGTAAACGAAAAATTTGCTGAAGATTATTATATCAACCCGGTTTGCAATGTGCCGGTCTCTAAAAAGAACCCAAAACATATTGTGGAGTATGCGAGTGAGAAGGTGTATTTCTGTTGTGATGGCTGTAAGGTGAGTTTTGAAAATGAGCCTAGTAAATATATTCAAACCTAATTAATGTTACACTTAATTAGAAATAGATTTGACTGCTTTTAATTCTTTGTAAAGCGGTCTATTTTTTTATACAATTTTTCATGATCAATCGGTTTGGTTATATACCCATTACAACCAACGGATATGGCTTTTCCTCGATCACCTTTTAGCCCAAAAGCAGTTTGCGCAATAATAATAACTTCGGTATTAAAAAGACGAATTTCTTTACATGCCTCA
>CALLIG010000016.1 GCA_938009735.1 uncultured Flavobacteriaceae bacterium | reverse complement strand
TTTTCAACTTTAGGTAAAGTGTTCTGTAATTCTTGCGATTTACATGAAAGCATCGTCAATAAAAAACTAATAATCAGTACGGTTCGATTGGTTTTTAAAAAATTCATTTTGTATGTTTTATTTGATTAATCTTTTTTATTGAGGATAGAATTTACAATTCTTAGTTCTTAATAAGCGTATTTCTGTTTCAATCTTTCATACTTCGTTTTGATAAGCCAGTAGTTTTACTAACTAGATCAGCACGAGTATTTGTAAGTCCAGAATAAATACGCTTTGTTTAAGCTCGTTCTAGCGAGTACTTAAATAGCCATATAATTTTTAATTAAAAAACCTTATTTCTTGTAACCAATAGCAGCTAGTTTTTTTCAAACTTTTGTGCCATAAAACCAACCTAACGGGTTTTATTTGTTATTCATATGTAAACTTGAAACGTCAACTACTTATTTACCCAAAGCCTGATTACAAGAGGGTCATTCTGCCATATCGACAAGATCTTCCAATTCTATTTTTTCAATTAAATTCCAGGTTGCCTCGACATCTAAATCTGTACTATTTATCGTCACCAAAAATCGTTCGTCGTACATAAATATCAATTGAGTATTATTCCCTTTCTTGAAGTACGTCTGCTGGGCTTTTATGCCATCGAAGGTTACTGTTTGTTGGTGTTTGCTCTCATCTTCCATTTCCATTTCTAAATTTCCAAACATACCATAACCGGCAGCCATTACGCCTCCGCTAGGTCCAGCCGCATCAACGACTAAGACATTGATTTTTTCTTTGCCTTCAGATGATTTAAATGTTCCTTCTACCGAATTTACTCCTGCGTAACCCGCTTGACCTACTTTGAACTCTGAGCGCTCAAGATTTCCAATTTTAGTTGGCAGCCATTCTTTCAATTGTGAGTTAGTTAGAGCGGTTTCATTTTTGAGTTTATCCATTCGGCCTTCCGCTTTTTTTGCTTCTTTTACGATTGTGGTCGCATTAGAGACCCCTTCTTTCGCGTTTTTTAATTTTTCTTTAACCTCACCTATACATGATGAGAAGACAAGTATAAACGCCAGACACAAGGCCAAATAGATTTTGGTTTTCATCTTTCAATATTTAGTTAGAGACTATGTTGAAATGAAACTTTTTCATAACCAAAATCTCTGTTACAATTCACTTTCTTTAAAGTTGTTTTATCGCTCTTTCAATTCAATGGAAAAATGCTGTTAAGCTATTCTCGAGGATACCACATAAATCTTAATCGCAGTCTTCTCTATCTATATCAGCTTTCGCTTCTTTAATCTCTTGATCAAATTCAGCTCTGTCTCCAGTAGGTATACAATCATAGATGTTATCTACAGCATCTAAATAAGACTTCGCAGCGCTTTTGTATTTTGTACAATTAGCCGCAGTCGGGTTTTCGCCATAAGCCTCAGTAGCGTCTGACCATGCTTGAAATTCACTTAGATACCCTTCAGCCCAACTACCTCCAAAACAGTTTCCGGCGGGGTTTAAAATGCTGTTTTTGCTGCATCCGGTCGTTAACATTAATACTACTACTCCAAAACCTATTACTAAGAGTTTTGATTTTGCAATTCTGTTACTTGTTCTCATAATTTCTAATTTTTCTGTTTGTTAAAATGATTGTTTAATGAAAATTAATTCGATATTTATTTTTGCTCTTTGTCAAGCTTCAAAGTCATAGCCTAAACCTTTCTGTGGAAAGCATAGACTTTAGATATTAGAACCTTTTTTGGTTTTCTTTTACAGTCAACTGCAACTGTCAACTATATTTTCAAAAACTCTACCCTACGGTTGTTCGCTTTTCCCTCTGGGGTAGTATTGTCAGAGAGTGGTACACTTTCGCCCATACCTTTAACTTGTAGTCTTGAAATGTCGATGCCCGCATTTGCTATTGCTGCTTTAACAGCTGCTGCCCGTTTTTCAGAAAGTTGAAGATTAGAAGCCTCCTCACCATCACTATCGGTATGGCCTTCAATACTAAACTTCAAATCAACATGCTCTTTCATCATTTTGGCAACTTGATTGATGACCCCCATAGAACTGGGTTTCAAGCTCGCCTTATTCACATCGAAAAGAATACCTCTTGTTACAAACTTGCCGTTGGCCATTACACGATCATAGAGTTTTTTACCTCCTTGTGCTATGCGTATGTTTTTGATTGCCATTGTTTTTGGTGTGCTCCAATAATAAGAGCCAATACTTAACATTTTGGGTAAATAACCATAATTAGGAATATTCAATGCACGATATTCATCTACAAATACCTTTAAACTGCGTTTGTTAAAGGAAATGGCAATATGTTTCCAACCTGTTATTTTATTGCTTTCTTCACTATATCCTGCAAAATCTTTGGCATTATCTTGTATTTTAGTAGACGTTTTTGCACCGTTTTTAAAAATTCTAATAGGCCAGAACCTATCACTTCCTTCATCCAAATGTGAAGTACCTTGCCAAAAGCGAATATCGTATGACTGATAGGTAGCACCGGAATCATTGAAATATACATCGAACTCTAAGGTGAAAACCTCGGGCAAGTAATTTTCGTTATCTAAAAGCGGAGTTATGATACTGCTTTTTTCGAAATTGATGATGTTATCATCGCCCATTTTTGCGTTTTCGGCGCTTCCTTGACTTAGATCCCATCGAGATGGAAATTCACCATTCTCTTCAGTAGTCAAATCATCTTCAAATATGATTTTATCACCTGGCACGAAGTTGTATTTTGACCATGTCCTTTGGTCGACGGTATGCACATTATCTTCTTTCTTAGAAGTATCTGTCTTATCGGGTGTATTGTCAGTTTCATCGTTGCTGCCAACTTTTTTGTTCTTGTTCTTTCCAGATGTGCGTTTCTTTTTCTTCTTGCCGTTGCCCAAGATCGTATCCATCGCTTTTTCGGTTTCTTTATTGACCTTTTGTTCTGTTTTTCTGGTTACGGCACGCTCGGCAGCCTTTTCAGCGGTCTTGCCTAATTTTTTGAAGAATTGCGCCTTAGTAGTACTTCCTATAAAAAGAAAAGCTATTGCGATTAATAATGTTCTTGTTTTCATTTTGTGTTCTTTGAGTTATTACGAGTATTAGTACCCTACACTTTAAAAAGTAAACACCAAAATCAAAAAACCTGATAACAACAATGTTATCAGGTTTTTAACTAAACTATATGTATGGCTTTAATTAAGGTGTTGCTGTAGCAGTTATATTTAGAATAGAACCGATTAATGGGATAGTTGAACTGCCTGCTTTATAACTAAATGCTGAAAGACCTTGTTCACCAACGGTATCACCTAAGGTCCAGCTTATAGAAACAAGTCCATTTGCATCTGTAATTGCAGAATTAGTTAAATAAGAACCATCATGAGATATAATATTTACATAATGATTAGCAAACGGATTACCTAATTGATCAAGAACCCTTACTACTACTAAATCAGAGAGTGTAGTATTTATGGTGCCAGATTGATTGTTACCCGAAACTATCTCTATTTTTTCAGCAACAGGTACGTTTACTTCCTGGGTAAGAAAAATGTTCAACCTGCTCATTTCTCCAATTCTTACTATATAAAATCCTTGATTGGTTACGTAAGTGTCATAACCAGTTTTCGCTGCTGACATTTTATACCTACCTGGTTTTAGCTCAATATTAAAATGACCATATTCATTAGACATTACGGTATACATTTTAACATTCCTTGAAGGGTATCTTCCGACTTCTTTAAATTCTATAGTAACCCCTTCTAACTTTTCCCAAGTTTTTTTATCGTAAACAAAACCACTATAACCACTTTTATTTATTTTATTAATAGGAGGTTTTACTTTGATCTTTTCTAAATTGAATTGTAAATTTACTGGTTCTTCTATTGATGTAATATCAATATCTTCTTCTTTTGAGCACGACAAAAATGCTATTGCTACCATAATTAGTGCTACATACTTTAGACTGAATTTTAATTTTAACATTTTTTCTGATTTTAGAGTTATACGAGTATTAGTACCCTACACTTTAAAAAGTAAACACCAAAATCAAAAAACCTGATAACATTGTTGTTACCAGGTTTTATTCAAACTAACTCAAAAAACAATACTAATCACTCATTTAAAAAACAGCCATCGGATCTGTTCGAACTTTTAGTTAACTTTTAATCTTTTAAACTTAAAACGACCTTCGGTAATAACTTTTTCAGTTTCACTATTGATGTCATAGCCATTAAAATTAAATGTTCCTAAAACATACCCAGCATTTAGTTCTGTTACGGTAATAGTACCGGCTACACCACTTAGCAATCGTATAGCATACCAACCCGTATCTTGTTCAGCGTATATTAATGAAGAAGCATATGAGGATGTTAGTGGATCATCATTTTCAACATCGATTAGAGTATAGGCACCTATACTATTAAGATTAGCTATCCCCATATTTATGGTTTTTGACTCATCATCATAGGTCGCTCCCATAATAGTACTATTTAGATCTCCAATTGTACTACTTACTGCAAACAATGAGCCACGAACTTCAAAATCAACGCCATCAACTTTTGCAGTTAAAAAAGTGTCATCGCTTAATACATTATCATCACCAGTATCGTCATTTCCACAACTTATGAAGATGATTAAAAGTGACGTGAATACTGTTTTAAAAATTGAGTTTTTCATAATTAATGTTTCTTTAATTTTTGTTCTACACTTGTTTGTATCTGAATGGCAAAATAGTAAACATGACTCATAACCTAAATAGTTGCTACCTAATTCTACCGAACAAAAAAACCTGGTAACATTACTGTCATCAGGTTTTTCACTAACTAACTCAAACTTCTTTAATACTCTAAATCAAAATGGTCCATAACTTCTTCGTAGGTCATTTTAGTAAAGTCTATTGATGATTTACCTGATGTTGATGCCGGTATGATTACATGTCTAAATTTAATTGATGTAGGAGCACTTACTGTTCCACCATCTGATTTGTAGTGTCTATAAGTAATACCACCAACATTATTGATATAATATGTATAAGAAAAAAGTTCAACAATTGGCAACGAATAAACCCCAGAATTTCCAGGTCCACGATCAATATAAGCAAGAATTACAGCTGTGTCCATAACTTCTTGTGTGATTTCAGCGTCATCTTTAGTTGCCGTAATTATTTTATTATTACCATTTGCAGTCCATTCTGAGTTAGCAAGTGTATACCAACCAGAGGAAATAACATTTGCGTTACCATCTGCACCTGCAGCACCGTCTGCACCATCAGTACCATTTTCACCAGCAGCGCCAGTCGCCCCATCAGCGCCATCTTGACCTCCATTTAGTCCGTCAGCACCATCTTGACCAGCAGCACCGGTCTGACCTATAGCACCCGCAGGTCCGATTGGGCCTATAGCGCCATCTTCAGCTTTAGAACAAGAGAATATGGCCGCACCAACCATTATAATAATCACATACTTTAAATTCAATTTTAAA
>CALLIG010000015.1 GCA_938009735.1 uncultured Flavobacteriaceae bacterium | reverse complement strand
TATGACTTCAAGCCTGGTCAAAATTTTGAAATCTCTTTGAAGTCAAAAAGATAGAATTTTAAATGCAATGAATATATGGTAGTCTAACTATTAATTTCATTAAGTCTTCAGTCACTTTCTGGTTGAAATGTAATAAAGTCTCGAGTAATTTAACACCAACATAAGTACTATGAAACATAAACTAATCTTAGTTGCAATGGTAGCCGTTTTAGCTACAAGTTGTAAAAACGAAGAAAAAGCTGTGCCACCTTCCGTATTGGAAGTCACTACTTTTTCACTTAAAACAGTAGCAAATAGTCAAACTTTCAATGACTTAGACGCCAAAGTTCAAGAAAACTTCACCAGTAAACAGCCTGGGTTTATTAGACGTGAAAGTGGCGTTGATGAAAATGGACAATATACGGTTATCGTATACTGGAAAACACTTGCGGATGCAGAAGCATCTATGAGTAAGTTCATGAGTGATGGTTCTGTAGCAGATTACGCGGGAATGATTGAAGGTGCTACAATGAAAATGAATCGTTTTACTATCAATGCAAACTTTACGGCTGAGAAGAGTGAATTTGTAGAAATGATGTATTTCAATTTAGGTGATACTGTTGCAATTGAAGCTTTCAACACAGCGAATGAGAATGTTGCAAAAGAAACCGCTGCTAGAAAAGGTTTTAAGCATCGTATCACAGGTGTTGATGAAAGTGGCAAGCAGGTAGTTGTTATCTATTGGGATACCAAAGAAAATTCTGATGCTGCGCTGCAACCTTTTATGAGCAGTCCGACATCAAAAACGTTTATGGGAATGATGAATTCACCGACAATGGTGATGACTCGATCTCAAATGCTTACTTCTTTAGCATTAACTGAAATCTCCAATAAAGATAAAGTTGTAGCATTGCTAAACAGCTTTAATACCGGTGACCAGACACCTATCTCATACATCAATCCTGAAAAATACATACAACATAATTTAGGTGTAGCTGATGGTTTAGAAGGTTTTGGAGCAGTTATGCAACATGCACCTCCAGAAGGTTTTAAAGCCAATGTGCTACGCGCTTTTGAAGATGGTGATTATGTATTCACGCATACCGAATATGATTTCTATGGCCCTAAAGCAGGTTTTGATGTCTTTCGTTTTGAAGATGGAAAAATAGTAGAGCATTGGGATAACCTTTTAGAAGTTCAAGAACCTAATCCAAGTGGACACACCCAATTTGATGGCGCAACTGCACTTACAGATTTCGATAAAACAGATGCTAACAAGCAAACGGTTCGTGATCTTATAGAAAATGTATTTATGAAAGGTGAAATGGATAAAATAGCTAGCTACATAAATCCAACAAATTACGTTCAACACAATCCTAGTGTGCCTGATGGTTTAGACGGCCTTGGCAATGCAATGAAAATGATGGCAGAACAAGGGATGTTTATGAAGTACACCAAAATTCATCAAGTATTAGGACAAGGAAACTTTGTATTGACAATGAGTGAAGGCACATTTGGTAAAGATACACCTACTGCTTATTATGATTTGTTCAGACTTGAAGACGGACAAATAGTTGAGCATTGGGATGTAATTACACCTATTCCTGCTAAGTCTGAATGGAAAAATACGAACGGTAAATTCTAAAAAACATAACCTTAAAAACTATTAATTATGACCAATAATTCAATGACAACGACACCAAAATGGATTAAAATTTATCTGTGGATTACTTTTGTAATCACCTTAGGCGCAAGCCTTGCAGGTTATTTCAAGCCAGATGCTTTATTAGGAACGTGGGAAGCGGTTTCTGCAGGCGGGGCACTCTCTCTTGCAGGCCCATTAGGCTTATTTCTTTCACGTAATATGGCAACAGCCGTAGTGACAATTTTTGCATTGGTAAAGAATAATGCTTCGATGATTAAAATTGTTTTAGTACTCAGAATAGTTAGTGACGGGTTAGATTTAGTGAACAACCTGATCGCAGATAATATGCAAGTCGCGATTATGGGTGGCGTGATGTGTTTGATAGAAATTTTTGCTTTTGTTACAATGAGTAAAAAACAAGAAGTTAAATAAAGCATTGCCTTTAGTACCTAATTGCGCTAACAAGAAAAAAGGAATATTGGTGCTTTCCAATATTCCTTTTTTTTTATCCATAGCTATAAAACTTAAACATCAAATTATGAACACAAAAATAAGATTACTCGGGATCCTTTTAACAACGTCAATTTTCCTTGGAAACGCCCAAGAAGTAAAATCACTAGGAACTTTAGAATTTAGTCCGGAAGGCATATTGTTTGCTGGAGATAAAGTATCAGGTGCTATCCACGCTTTTGATTTAAGTGGTGAAACGCGTTCTGCAAAACAATTTGAAATCAATGCATACAATATCGACGCGCAAGTGGCTGCTGTTCTTGGAACCGCTACTGGCAATTCAAAAATTAATGATATGGCCGTACACCCTATAAGTGGTGAGGTTTTTATTTCTGTGACTCGCGGTCATGGTTTAGACGCCATTCCGGCTTTAGTGAAAGTAAATGCAAATAGCCAGTTACAAATTGTAGACTTGGCTTCTGAAAAGTTTACTTCACAAGCTTTAGGTAAGCTCCCTGATGGTAGTCAGAACTTTATCATAAGAGGTACAATGGGCCCTGCTACTATTAAAGAAGTTGAGAAATCTAAATTACCAATGCGTACGTTATCCATTATGGATATTCAGTACCATAATGGTGAAGTATTCGTTGCTGGCATCACCAATGAAAATTTTTGTTCGGCATTACGCAGAATGTCTTATCCCCTCAATGGTAAAGAAAGCATCAGCAATATTGAGATGTTCCATATCGCACATGATGAATATGAAACACGTGCGCCTATACGTTCATTTGTGATTGAAAATATTGATGGAAAAGACCAAATGGTTGCTGCCTATACCTGCAGCCCATTAGTTTTAATTCCCTTAGATGAATTGAAAGACGGTGCAAAAGTTAAGGCAAGAACACTTGGTGATATGGGTAATGGTCAACCTATTGATTTGGTTTCTTTTAGTATGCAAGGAAACGATATGATTTTTGCGACTAGCAATAGTAGAACACCACGCGTAATTCCTTTATCGGGTTTAAGCGAAGCAAAAGATTATACAAGAGATGACTTTGAACGCGGAGGAAAATTAGATATGGGTATTTTACCTGTCGGACCAATGGGAAAACCTGTCATGTTTACTGGCTCTGCACTTCATGTTGCTTTACTAAACCCTATGCAGTTTGCTACAATCAGAAGAGACCCTGAAACGGGTAGTATGGATTTAGAAACGGTTTCTATTTTCTTTCCGAATAAGTTGAACAATGTGATGGCTGAAATGGATTTTCCGCAGTACGCAAAAGAGCATGCGAACGACAAAAAGAAGTAAAACATGTCGAAATTTGAGTGTACACTTTTTTTTGTAATCGTAAACATATCTGGAGTGGTAGCCCAAGCTGCTCTTGATATGTTTTTGCCTAAGGAAAAAGACGCTGTTATCAAACTCAATATTTCTGATGTTTTAGACAAAACTGAAAGCTTAGCGATTACATATGATTACTTAGCTGTTTTTGTAGAAAATAACACCAAAGAATACAGCTCAAATTTTATTCAAGGAACGCACAGAATAGAGCGGAATCACTTAATTTTCGAACCCTTTTTTCCGTATGAAAGTGGAACAAGATATGTTGTAAGAACAGGAGATGGCAATTTTAATAGCGACTATTCTTTTCAATCATTTCAAATAGAAAATACCAAAAAAGTTGAG
>CALLIG010000014.1 GCA_938009735.1 uncultured Flavobacteriaceae bacterium | reverse complement strand
TTTATGCTTAATCGTACGCTATGACAGCTTTTAATGATTTACTCGGTTTATTCCAGCTCGACGTATCCGTCTACCACAACGCCCGTATTTGTGGCGACTGGCGCCTAAACGCAGACGCCACAGGCGTGACATGCTTCCATATGCCAACTCAAGGCGACTGCATTTTGGAAGTGCCTAATGTGGGGACTTGGACACTCAACCAAGGGGACTTAGTGATATTCCCCGAAGAGCTGGAACACTCACTCTGCCCTACCGTAAAACAATCAGGCGAACAGCAGCACTTACCCATTGGTCAATCACAGTCATTAGCTGGGACGAGTATGTTATGTGGCGCGGTTAAATCCACGCATAGCAGTGGACATCAGCTGATGACGATGTTGCCACCTGTGTTAGTCGTTTCTGGTGAAATACCAAAGCGTTGGCTTGCGCCGCTCACTGAGCTGATCGTGCTAGAAAGCATGAACAACAACCATCTAGATAGTCCGATTTTAAAACGACTGAGCGAATTGCTATTCGCCTACGCTTTGCGCTGTTATGCGACTAACTACGAGCATGAAACGGGCGTGCTGGCGCTGTATGTTCACCCTCGCCTAGCGCCTGCAATTAAGGCCATACACGAAAAACCCGAATACGCTTGGCAGATCATGACCCTAGCCGAACAATGCGCTATGAGCCGTACCCAATTTGCCAAGTTATTTACCGAAGTCAGCGGCTATACGGTGATGCAATATCTTACGTGGTGGCGCATGCAATTAGCGTGGTCAAAGCTTCGGGGTGGTGCAACCGTGGAACAAACCGCAGAAGACGTTGGATATCGCTCTTCGGCGGCTTTTTCTCGAGTGTTTAAGGCGGAGTTTGGTGAAACGGTGGGTGCTGTTAGGGGTGGGAAGTAGCATTGATGACATTACATAAAAATACTTGTTAATAATTCTTACTTTGTATCTAGACTGGGTATTTTTACTGTTTGTAACTTTTAGGAACGGCACTAAGAAATTACTTTGTAATACTGCAAAAAAATAAAATCAAATAAGTCTTCACTCTAAATCCACATTTAACACACATTTAACACACATTTTCCATATAGTCTTAGGGGTAACTCTTCGACAACAACAATAAATTATTTTTGTCCTGAGAGGATATCAAATCCTCCGCAAAAACCCAAAATCAACCCCTCTTGATTAAAAAAAGCACAACAACGCTATTGATAGATATTTTTTAATTCATTAGAAATACTATTTAAACACATTTAAAACATAATAAAAACACAGTCAATAAAACATAAAAAATCTGTATTTACCAAGTTTGTTTTATGTGATAAAAATACCGCCGAACTCCCCTTCTCAAACAAATTGGTAACTCTAATTGCAACTAGTTAATAAACCAAAAAATAAAATAATTCATATAGCCTTTTTTTTTACTATATTATTTTCCCTATCAACTATAGCATTAGTTATATCTCTATATATAAACAATAACGCCAACAAAGAATTAAATAACTCAACAATAAAATCATTACTTGACTTAGAAAAAACAAAAACAATATTAATATGCATTTTAATATATATATTAATATCCTCTTCTTTATTTACATACTTAATAACTAAATCCTTAAAAAAACAAACCAAAATAATATCTAGTCGTGTAGATACAATATCCAAAGGATCTTATTCTTACCCGATAAAAAATACAGAAGATTACTATTTTAATAAATTATTGAACAACGTAAACAACCTATCTGACAAACTAAACGAAAAGCAACGATCCAGAGAGCGGCTCTTTGCAGACATTTCACATGAACTTCGGACACCTTTATCTGTTTTACATGCCGATATTGAACTACTAAAAGATGGTATACGACCTTTTAACAAAGAGTCATTAGAGTCACTAGAAAGGGAAACAGCAAGACTCAGGAAATTCACTGAAGACATACATAAACTATCAATGTCTGAAATAAAAAAAGAAAACCGAAATATAACCAAATTAAATATAACTAAATGCATAAATTCAGTAATAAAAACCCATGAAAAACATACAAAACTAGAAATAAATTCATTAATAGAAAAAAACCACTACATCAATGCCGACCTAGAAGAGATAAACCAAGTACTCTCTAACTTAATATCTAACTCTTTAATTTATACTTCTATACCTGGAAAGATAGAGTTCAACATATTCCTAAATAATAAAGATCTTATAATCGTTATATCAGACTCTGCGCCCAGTGTAGACATTAAGTATTGCGAACTTATATTTAACCCGCTATATCGACAAAAAGATTCAAACTTTGGAAACATACAAGGATCTGGACTGGGTCTTTCAATATGTAAAAACATAATAAACCAATATAAAGGAGAAATAATAGCCACACGCTCACCTTACGGTGGGCTAAAAACAATCATTACATTACCTACTTACTGAGAAATATTTATATATGAAAAATCTTAGAGTTTTAATTGTCGAAGACGATACTGGCATCATGAATGCTCTTTGTGATGTTTTAGAGTATGAAGGAGCAATCGTAGACAAACTTTATTGCGGTTCTAATGCTGTTGAGGTCGTTAGAAAAACAGAGCCTGACTTTCTAATTCTCGACTTAATGTTACCCAAAGACTGTGGTTTTGTTATTTGTCAGGAAATCAGAGAGTTTTCTAACATGCCAATCATGATACTAACTGCAAGAATGGAGGAGGATCAACGAGTAAAGGGGTTAAATAGTGGCGCAGATGATTATGTATGCAAGCCTTTTTACCCGAAAGAAATAGTCGCTAGAATAAGTACTATAATGCGCAGAGCTGACCCCACAAAGAAAAAAAATGAGAACAAAATAAGCTACGAATCTATAGCTTTATACCCAGAAAGATATATATGTGAGGTTAATAATGAATCAATACAGCTTACTGTGATTGAGTTCAATATCTTGCACATCATGATATCTAAGCCCAGTGTCATATTTTCAAGAGAGTCTCTCATTGTTCGCGCCAGATTAGATGCCGAAAAAATAGGCACAAGATCCATAGATAATCATATAAAGAACATAAGAAAGAAAATAAACAAGCATTCAAAAGGCAGGGAATTTTTACACTCGGTCTATCGAGCAGGGTATAAATTCGAATAGTTTAATTATTTTTTTCTTAGTATTATCTAATATATTAGCGACCGCCTAATTTCTAATATACCACTTACCGAATTTATTATGATTAAACATGATCTTAATTTAAACAAGTTAAATACATACCCAATACATTTAACAACTCTTATTCTGTAAATCAAAAAAATATTAAATTTTTTTGATTTTAATAAAAAAGAAAGTTTTTTAAGCAAAAATACAATATAAACAACATTCAACAGACACTTTTTCTAAATATGTATTTAAATATTGAATAAATAACAGCTGAATTACATTTATATTGTATTTTTATTTTATTAAAAATGTACTCTAATTGTATGCAAAATAAACCACTGGAAAAAAATATTTAAATAGCTCATTGTAAATATGCAACACATTTACAAGATAACTTAGATTATTTTATCCAGAGGAGGATAAGAATGATAAAACCACTATTACTAAGCGCAGCGACTGCCGCAATTTTATTTGGTCAGACAGCTAATGCAGCGAATGTAGATATAGTATCAGAAACATGGCAATATAACTTTCCTTACAGCAATCTCAATTGTAAGGTTCTTGGTTACGATGGTGGCATGATCACTGTTAACGGTGAAAAAGTTTGTACCAAAAAGACCAACCATGCTGTTAGTAATTACAGAAAAAGAAGTAACAACACATGGAAAAAAAGAACCAGTGCAACAAGTTGGCTGTATTGCAACAAGAACAATAAGAGTTGTTCTCAAAGCCTTAGTACTGGTAAAAACAGTTGTACGACACAAAGCACCTCTACCACTACTTCTACATCGATAACTAGTAATATCAGTGCAGGTATTGGCGTAACTTTTATATCTGGAGGTGTATCAGTTTCTGCTGGACAATCTTGGACAAAAACAAGTGGTAAAGAAATTTGTGCCACGAGCAACCTAAGTCAGACTTGTACAATTGGTGGCAATAAAAGGGTACGATTAGAACACAAACTTACTATGCAACCTTGGCATGCCGATCTGACGGTATACGGGTACAAGCTGCGTCGTTTAAAAACAGTAAAAAAATATAACAGACTTCAAGGCGAGCTTAGAACGACATACGGTAGCTGGGGGATTTCAAGCTCTAGAAAAAAAACAATCTCTGGAGGTGTTCAAGCAAACTTACCAGTTGGAAGAGTATCGGTTTGTAACGCTCAAAATACCTAAAACACTATCATGTTAAGGTTTGTAGAAAGGGGCTAGTGTGGAGCCCCTCTCTACATTTAATTATCATCGATATGAGAAAATTATTTTATGCTGAAACCAAACTTTTTATCTTTGAATCACCATACTTGTTTAGCCCTAAGCATATTAGCGCTTACTGGGTGTCAATCTCTCCCAAAAAATATGGGAATAGCTTCTTCAGGTTCCGAAATTGGTTTAGTTTATGTCGCCAAAGTTAAAGCGATTTATCCTATTTTTGTAAAGCCAGATTATGCCGAAAATAGCTATTCAGGAGGCGTTGGTTCTATAGCAGAGGCAATTACTGAAAATATCTTTGAAAGCTCGTCATCCGTTTTTCAACTTTCCAATATTGCATCAAGCCTTGCACAATCAGCAACTGGAGTTTACGAGGAAAGATTTGCTGGCCTTTACTGTCATTACATATTAGAGATAAGCGGTAGAGATTTAATTGATGACATAAATAGCAGTAACAATAATAACAATGAAAGCTTCTCAAACAACGTCGTTAATAACTTCAGTGATAATGTTGAAGTTGAGGTATCAAAAGTCCAATCAACATTGAAAATTGACGCTGTCGAAATAGATAAGAACAGTGGCTTTACAACTGGCCCTCAAGATGAAGTGGTAACGCAAAAAACATCCTCTTCAGAAACACCTACAAAAACGACTTCCGAAGTTCAGAAAAAGAAAAGAGAACTACCTAATGTTTTTGTCACCAACCCTTGCAGAAACTTTAAAATATCGTCAAAAGTAACAGTTTCTAAAAGTAATGATACTGTGATTCTACAACCCCTGATTTCTTTCGCTCATGATGAAAAGTAAAAACGATAGTTTTATTGGTTACTTTTAAATAGCTTTAGCTAATAGACAAAGCGATTACCCACTTCTTATCTCTACAGACCAACTACTTTAAGCTTCTAACAACAATTTCAACTAGAGTAGTTTAGGGCATCATTCCCCTCCAAACTGATAGCTATATGACAAAGATGAAAAGTGTTAATTGCTTATTGGGCTTGAAAAGACTGATGTAAGC
>CALLIG010000013.1 GCA_938009735.1 uncultured Flavobacteriaceae bacterium | reverse complement strand
TTATATCTTGCAGATTGGATTACCGGATGGGGGACTAAAAACTATGGTCGAATTTGGAAACTTGACGTTGCCGACGATAAAAATGATCTTGAAAAAGAACGAACAGAAACCGAACGTTTGATGACACTAGATTATGGGGGGCAATCTAATGATGAATTAGTCAACCTACTCTCCTACCCTGATATGCGTATCCGTCAGAAAGCACAATTCGAATTGGCAAAAAGCACCTTTTGGGGGCATCGAAAATTTACTTCCGTTTTAGAAGAAAGTACCAATCAATTTGCGAAAATTCATGCGATTTGGGGTATTGGTCAAATTGCTGCTAACGATTTAAGTAAAGCAGAACCACTCGTAACACTACTCTCAGATGAAGATCCGGAAATTATAGCACAAGCTTTAAAAGTTCTAGGTGATGTTAAATACACAGATGCGGCAGCTCAATATATTCCCTTATTGAAAAACGAAAACGACCGTGTGAAATTCTTTGCTGCGCAAGCATTAGGAAGAACGAAGCACGAAGCAGCGATTCAACCGTTGTTAGATATGATTGTCGCGAACGCAGATGAAGATGTTTATTTACGACATGTTGCTGTTCTTGCACTTTCAAGAATTGGTCAAATTGAGCCTATTGCGGCTTTAGCTAATAATCCTAATCGTAGTTTACGAATTGCGGCTGTGTTAGTTTTAAGAAGATTGCAAAATGAAAAAGTACAACTCTTTTTAGAAGATGCTGATGAATATATTGTTGCCGAAGCAGCGCGCGCTATTAATGATGATTGGTCTATTGAAGCAGCATTGCCAGCATTGGCAGCTGTATTAACTCAAGATCGTTTTACTTCTGAACCTTTGTTACGACGCAGTATTAATGCCGCATTACGCGTAGGTGGTGAAACTGAAATGAATAATCTTATTGCTTTTGCTAAACGAAGCAACGTGTCAAGTGTGCTACGCGGAGAGGCTTTAGCTGCATTAGGAACTTGGGGCGCGCCATCGGTTTTAGATCGTGTCGACGGACGACTTCGTGGCGAAGTAGTAAGAAATGCTAGTTTGGTAAAAAGCAAATTAGAAAGTGAAGTATCAGCTATGCTATCAGATCGAACTACGGGTCCTGAAATCTTACTGGGCATTGCCAAAACACTTGAAAATCTAAAAATGAACTCTCACAACGAGCAATTATTTGGAATCATGTCAAGCCACAAATCTGCTAACGTAAGAGCAACTATGCTAACTGCACTAGGAGCACTTGAGTTTAAAAACATAAAAGACGCAATGCGTTTAGGAATGAGTGATAATGACCAAAAAGTGCGTGAGGCTGCAGTTGGATTACTTTCTAAAATTGAAATTTCAAAACAAGATTTACCTTCTATTGCCGATCCAATATTCAAAAAAGGTTCTATTGGAGAGCAACAAAAGATGATAGGTGTATTAGCAGAGCTGCCTATTAACAAAAGTGAAGGTGTGCTGCAAAAACTCTTGCAACGTGCAAATAAAAACCAACTGAATGATGGGGTTGTATTAGATTTAATCGAAACAGTTGAAGCAACGAAATCAGAAAGTTTAATAGCTCAATTAGGAAACATTAAAACAAATGGGCAAACTGCTGAAGCCTACAAAGAAACATTAGTAGGTGGTAATTGGAGAAAAGGCAGAGATGTTTTTAACAATAATGCTGCAGCTCAATGCGTACGTTGTCATGCGGTTAGAGGCGCTGGTGGACAAGTAGGACCTGCATTAGATAATATTGCAAATACCTTAACTAGAGAAGAAATTTTAGAAGCTTTAATCGAACCAAGCAAAAGATTAGCTCCTGGTTACGGAACCGTCACATTAACCTTAAAAGACGGTCAAATTGCAACGGGTATTTTAGTGGGAGAAAACGAAGAAGAAATTACACTTAGGACATCAGATGCAGAACCATTGGAAATTGCAATCTCAAGAATTACAAAGAGAGAGAATAGTATTTCAGCAATGCCAGCTGCTGGTAAATTGATTAGCAAACGAGAGTTAAGAGATTTAATGGAGTTTTTAGGAAGTTTAAAAGTAGTAGAACCTTTGACTTTGAATTAAAAATTCGAAACTTCCTTTTTTGCCTCATGAAATTCCTGCATCATATCTTCAACGATTTGTGCTGCAGGTTTTATATCATGTATTAAAGCAGAAACTTGACCAATTTCTAATTCGCCTTCTTCCATATTACCTTCGAACATACCTTGTTTTGCTCGCCCCCTACCTAAAAGTGTTTTTAGTTCTTCTGCAGATACTCCATTTGCATAAGCCTCTTGGACTTCGCTATAAAACTTATTTTTTATCAAACGTACGGGTGCAAGTTCTTTCAATGTTAAGTGTGTATCGCCTTCCTTTGCTTCTACCACTTTCTGCTTAAAAAGCTCATGAGAAGATGCTTCAATACTTGCTACAAAACGGCTTCCAACTTGCACTCCATCTGCGCCTAAAATCATCGTTGCAAGCATAGATCTTCCAGATGCAATTCCCCCAGCGGCAATCAATGGAATCGTAATTTTTTCTTTCACCGAAGGTATCAGGGTTAATGTGGTAGTTTCATCTCGTCCATTATGCCCCCCTGCTTCAAAGCCCTCAGCAACAATTGCATCGACACCAGCGTTTTGAGCTTTTAATGCAAATTTGACGCTGCTCACTACATGCACAACTATTATTCCCTGCTCTTTGAAAAAAGAAGTCCAGGTCTTCGGATTTCCGGCAGAAGTAAAAACAATCTTCACACCCTCCTCCACAATGATAGTCATCAGTTTATCAATATCTGGATACAGCATCGGAACGTTAACCCCAAATGGTTTTTGAGTAGCTTTTTGGCATTTTTGAATATGCTCTCTAAGTACTTCGGGATACATGCTTCCTGCACCAATAACTCCTAATCCACCAGCATTAGATACTGCTGAAGCTAATCGCCAACCACTTGTCCAAACCATACCACCTTGTATAATTGGGTGTTTAATTTTGAACAATGTAGTTATTCTATTTTCCATAGGTGTTTATGAAATTACTCCAGATCCAACAAGTTCTTCATCAACATACCAAGCGACGAATTGGCCTTCAGTAATAGCAGATTGCTTGTTCTCAAAATCGACATATAGTCCGCCATTTACTTTATATAAGGTCGCTTTTTCTAGAGCTTGGCGATAACGTATTCTTGCCATTACCTTCATTGTTCCGTCAACATTTAAAGCCAAATCAGGTCGTACCCAATGTAGTTCATCATCTGTTACAAATAAAGTGTTGCGATATAAGCCAGGGTGATTTTTACCTTGTCCTGTGTAAATTACATTCTCAGAAACATCAGTTTCTATAACAAACAAAGGTTCTTTGGTTCCACCAACATCTAATCCTTTTCTTTGTCCTTTAGTAAAATAATGAGCCCCTTGATGTTCGCCAACTACTTTTCCGTCTTCAATATGATATACCGGTTTTTCTGCTGTATATGCTAACTCTTCTTCCTTAGAGTCAAATATTTCTTTAGTACGATTATAATGATTGACATCCGAAGGAACCTCAACAATCACTCCCTTTTTAGGCTTTAATTTTTGTTGTAAAAACTCAGGCAAACGAACCTTCCCAATAAAGCATAGCCCTTGAGAATCTTTTTTATCCGCAGTAATCAAATCATTAGCTGCAGCTATTTTGCGTACCTCCGGTTTTTGCAATTCCCCAATAGGAAATAGCGTCTTTGAAAGTTGCTCTTGCGATAATTGACATAAAAAGTATGACTGATCTTTATTGTCATCAGCACCAGACAACAATTGATAGGTTTCAGAACCATCATCGTTTGTTATCGTTCCTTTTCTACAATAGTGACCTGTTGCCACAAAATCGGCTCCAAGCTGTAAAGCAATTTTTAAAAATACATCAAACTTAATCTCACGATTACAAAGCACATCAGGATTCGGAGTTCGACCTAATTCATATTCTCGAAACATATAATCGACTATACGCTCTTTGTATTCAACACTCAAATCTACGGTTTGAAAAGGTATCCCTAATTTTTCTGCAACAATCAACGCATCATTACTATCTTCTAACCAAGGACATTCTTCAGAAATAGTCACAGAATCATCGTGCCAGTTTTTCATAAAAAGGCCTATCACCTCATACCCCTGTTCTTTCAACAAGTATGCAGCAACACTAGAATCTACTCCGCCGGAAAGACCGACAACAACTTTTTTCATTTCATTCTGAAATTGGGGTACAAAAATACAAAATATAGCAAGCATTCATATCATATGCTTTCTAACAAATAAACCAATACCTCAAAGCAACCATTTGTTTAGAATGACATCTTTTAAAAGTAGGGTGAACAGATACCTAATTGTTTTAACTTTGAAATACAAATTGATACACATGAAAAAAGTTTTAAAGACGCAACGTTTAATAGCCTTTTTACTAATGGGATTAGTACTAGTTTCATGTAACATAGATGATGGAGTTGAGACCATCCCGATTCCAGAAACTGACATTGTGGAAATTGCCGTTGCGAACGCAGATTTAACTTCGTTGGTTGCTGCTTTACAAAGAGCTGATTTGGCAAACACCTTAAAGGGTTCAGGACCTTTTACTGTATTTGCACCAACCAATGATGCTTTTTCAAGTTTCTTATCAACCAATGGTTTTGCAAATTTAGAAGCAGTACCAACTGACTTATTAACTCAAGTGTTATTAAACCACGTTTTAACTGGTAGGGTTGATTCTGCTCCATTGATTAATCTTCAACGCAACTATCTTCAGACCTTAGCTGACGGACCTGGAGGCTCTAAACTTTCTTTATACTTTGATGCAGTAAACGGAATTACTCTGAATGGTTCATCATCTGTTAGTCAAGGTGACGTGGTTGCTAGTAATGGTATTATTCATGTTGTTGATCAAGTAATTGGTTTACCTACATTAGATACCTTCATTAATTCAGATGATAATTTTGAAATATTTGAAACGGCTATAGATGCTATCGCTCCGATATCTGATTTACCAAATTCAATTAAAGATACTTCTGAAGGACCGTTTACTATTTTCATTCCTATTAAACATGCTTTTGATAATCTATTAATGACTAATGATGATTGGAACTTTGTTAGTGATATTGAAGAGAATCTTTTGACTTCGGTTGTTGAACATCATTTTATAAACGGTAATCTACGATCAACTAGTATTGTTGCAGGAGAAATGGAAACCACGTTAGAGGGAGATGAAATTACATTTGTATCATTAGATGGTAACTTAGAAATTACTGATGGTTCTGGAAATGAAGGAGCCATTATTGGTATAACAGACATTCAAGCAATAAACGGGATAATTCATGCCATACCGAACAATGTCTTGCTACCTGACACTACTAATTAAGATTAAATCATCTTATTCTTATCTAAATAAAAACCACCTCTTGGTGGTTTTTTCTTTTTAGAGCAAGTCGTATTAACTCGTATTTTAAAATTCAAATTTCGCTAACCTAGAGCGAATTTGATAGTAAGCTTATTTAGCTAAATTATTATTTTGTTAAACTTTTATTAAATAAAGTTAAACAAAAGCAACCTTCATCAAATTACACATCTCTCTTAAAAGGAACATATATTAAAAAGGTGTGTTTCATATTAACAACTATTTATTAAACAGTAAAAACCCAAAAAACTATGAAAAGTACATTTAAATTAAAACGATTAGCGTCAGTACTAATTTTAGCGTTATTGTTTGTTGCCTGTAATGACGATGATAATGATTACACGGCGATCGATCCAATTGCCACCCCAGACATCGCTGAAAGAGCCATTGAGACAGCTGATCTATCAACTTTAGTAGCTGCATTACAACGTGCTGATTTGGTCGCAACAGTTAAAGGTGATGGTCCATTTACAGTTTTCGCCCCAACTAATGCTGCCTTTACGACCTTCTTGACTGATAATGGCTTTTCATCTTTAGAAGTTGTACCAGTTGATGTATTGACACAGGTACTTTTAAATCATGTAGTAGCAGGTGAAAATCTTGCTAACAGCTTGAGTACAGGTTATATCAATTCTTCTTCTACTGCTGGTGTTGATGGCAAAGCATTAAGTTTATTTGTTGACACTTCAGATGGAGTAAAGATTAATGGAGCCACAGTTACTTCAGCTGACATTCCTGCTTCAAATGGAGTTGTTCATATTGTAGATCAAGTGATTGGTCTACCTAATATTGTTGATCATGCTATAAATAACCCTGCACTATCTGAATTAGTAGGTGCTTTAACAGCTGGAGGAAATACTACTTTCACAGATCTATTGACTAGAGCTGATGAAAAATTTACAGTTTTCGCGCCAGTTAATGATGGTTTTGCTGCATTTACAAATGCTAACGACAATGACATTAATAATGTTCTTTCAAATCATGTAGTTGTAGGTGGTTCTCTTGCTGCTGCTGATCTTTCTAATAGCTATGCAAATACTGCTGCGATGAATGACGATGGTGACGCATTAAGTATTTATATTAATACAGATGATGGTGTTAAGTTTAATGGTGTGAGTACAGTAGCCATTGCAGACATCGTTGCTACCAATGGTATTATTCATGCTGTTGATGTGGTGATTGACTTACCTACTGTTGTGACTTTCGCAGCAGCAAATCCAAACTTTTCAACTTTGGTTGAAGCACTTACTACCTTAACACCAAGTGTTGATTTTGTAAGTGTACTTTCTTCACAAGGTGGAGCAGGCAGCGATCCATTCACGGTTTTTGCACCAACCAATGATGCATTTGCAGCTTTGGCGGCAATTCCTGATGAGGCTGGCTTAATTCCAGTTTTACAACACCATGTTATCGCTGGAGCTAATGTTCGTTCTGGGGATTTAACGGCCGATGGAACTACCATTACCCCAGCTACATTAGAAGGTGATACTTTTTCAATCATCTTACCAGGTACAGATGGTAATATTGCAAATGTAGTAGATGGCTCAAACAATGACGGAATTGGAATTGATGCTGTTGATGTTCAAGCAATCAACGGAGTAATTCACGTACTTGATAAAGTGATGATTCCGAATACTGAAAACTAAAAT
>CALLIG010000012.1 GCA_938009735.1 uncultured Flavobacteriaceae bacterium | reverse complement strand
TAATGTCCGTAAATGTTATTATACAAATCCATGTATTTGCCTTTGATAATCTTACGTCGCAGTTTCATAGTAGGAGTCAAGTGACCATCATTGATACTCCATACATCAGGAGTCAAACGAAATTGCTTTACTTTTTCCCATTTAGCAAAAGACTCGTTCGCCATATCAACCTCTTCTTGAAATTTAGCTAAGACTTTTTCATTAAGTACGATATCAGAATTCTCACTAATGGTGATTCCGTTTTCTTGAGCCCAGTCGAATAAATAAGCAAAATCAGGTTGAACCAAAGCAGCTGGCATTTTTTCACCTTCGCCCACAACCATTAATTGTTCTATAAAACGAGATTGCTTGAAACGATTCTCTAATAACTGAGGCGCTACATACTTACCACCTGAAGTTTTAAACATTTCTTTTTTACGATCGGTAATTTTTAAGAATCCGTCCGAATCAATGACACCAATATCACCCGTAAGGAAATAACCATCTTTCATTACTTCGGCTGTCTTTTCAGCATCTTTGTAATAGCCTTGCATAACATTAGGGCCTTTGACACAAATCTCGCCATCATCAGCTATTTTAACTTCGACACCATCAAGTAGTTTTCCAACCGTACCGATTCTAAATCCGTTTCCACGCATATCGTTTACTGATACTACAGGTGAAGTTTCCGTAAGGCCATAACCTTCCATAACTCCTAATCCAGCAGCATTAAAAATACGTGCAAGTCTAGGCTGTAGTGCGGCACTACCAGAAGAGATTACTTCAAGTTTTCCGCCTAAAGCTTCTTTCCACTTACTAAATATCAATTTTTTTGCGATGCTCAATTTTCGCTCGTACAACCATCCGTTTTGTCCGTATGGTTCATATTTTAATCCTAAATCAACAGCCCAAAAGAATATCTTCTTTTTGAGGCCGGTAAGAGCACTTCCTTTAGAAAGAATACTATCGTATACTTTTTCTAATAATCTTGGAACTGCAGTCATCACATGAGGAGATGCCTCTTTCAGGTTGTCCGTAATTTTATCCATTGACTCTGCATAATAAATACTAACACCATCATGCAAATAGAGATAAATCATCATTCGTTCATATACATGGCAAACAGGTAAAAAGCTTAGACATCGAGAATTTCCTTTTTCAATAGGTAGTCTGCCTGCACTTGCTTTTGCATTTGAAACCACATTGCCATGAGAAAGCATAACACCTTTTGGCCGACCTGTTGTTCCTGAGGTATATATTAAGGTTGCTAAGTCTTCTGGTTTTACACTAGCTTTTCGATCTTCAACAACATCTTGATTAGAAGTGTCCGCACCTAATTCTAAAACGACATTCCAGTTTTTACAATCATCTAAGGCATCAAAAGAGTATACCTCCTTTAAACTTGGCACCTGATCTTTTACCGACATTACTTTAGCATATACTTCTGCACATGATACAAAGCAATAGGTAGATTCAGAGTGATTTAATACATAGGCGTAATCTTCTTCAGAAATTGTTGGATAGATTGGCACATTTTGAGCGCCTAGTTGTAGAATACCGGTATCCATCACATTCCATTCTGACCGATTGGTCATCGATATCAAAGCAATCTTGTCATTCGGTTGCACGCCCATTCTCAATAGTCCTCTGCTAATAGCATTGGCTTTATCTACATATTCTTGCGTTGACATGGGCACCCACTTACCGTCTCTTTTATCAAGAAAACAGTTGGGTAGATTATATTTTTCTAACTGGTGATAGGGGAAATCAAAAAGCCTGGTAATATTTTGCATAAGAGTTTTTGTCTGATTTAGATAACCTAAAGATTGCTTATGAGCAGAATTACTTATGAAACACTAGGTTTCCTTTAGGTTACTGCAAAATAGGGAAAGGAAGCGGTATTTTAAAATGAGATTGATAAAATATAGCGACAATTATTGATGATGCCTTAATATTATGATAAGAAAGCCGGTATCGAAATATATGATTACTAATTTGTTAGGTCTTTAATTATCCTATTAAGCAGGTAATCTTTTTTTAATAAATTTAAATTGACCATTGTGATTTGATTCATGCTCACAAACGTGAAACCACTTGCAATAGTTGTTTGTTGGCCCCCACGGAAATTCTTTATCAACGGCCATTAACCAATCATCATCTCTTTTCGCAAATTCGGTTAAGGTATTTTCTCTTATTTCAGACATGGCGTTTAAATAAAAATCAAAGTTGTTGCCTTTAATTTTCTTTCTGGCATTTTCACCTAATCTAGAAGCGACGGTCCATTTATCAGCATCTTCTTTTGGCCAATCTCCCCACGATTTACCATCAAAGGTGTGAATTTGATAGAATCGTTCAGTTGCTGCTAGGTGCATTAGCATGGCACCAATGCTATTAGCATTATCGTCATGCACATAATCTAGATCAGCTGCGCTCATATCTTTCACAGGTGAAAGTATGACGGTACGCATCCAATTCATCATAGAAACCAGCGTACCTATTTGTGGCGTGTAACCTTCTTTTGGGCCAATTATATTGAAGTCATCTTCTTGGGTAAAACTATTCAAAGGCATCAAATCAGGAGCAGCATATAAAGCCCCTGTTCCTAAGGCCCCAAAAGTAAATAGGGATGATTTTTTAATAAATTTTCTACGATTAAAGGCGTTGGATTGTAGGGCCATGATGGATAAGGTTTGTTTAAAGTTAGCTTTTATTTTCTATTTGCTAGTCTTGGATTTTGCAAAATATCGGAGGAACGGCCTTTTTTTTTAAGAAAATAGTGTCGTTTACCGTTGGTCTACAATAAACAGTCATAGAACGGGTTATGAATATATCTTCGTCTTATTGTAGGAAAAATCTTATGTAAATGATGCTATATTTGTTGCTTAGAATAAAATAAAACCCCAACTCATGAAACAATTTTACCTATCTAAAAAGAGAAACGCTTACATCAATACTTTGATGCTACTTTTCTTATTGCCATTCAGTATACAACTGCAAGCGCAATCAGAACCATTCGAATGTGATTACAGAGGATACCTTTTTCAATATTCAGATGTATACTCTATTGACTTGTCTTCGGGCAGATCTTATTTGGTTGCCGAAGAAATTACGGAGGGTAAAGTTAATGCTACAGCATATAACCCGACAGACAATTATATATGGGGTTACGTTTCTTCGCCATCTCAATCAATAGTTCGAATTGGAAAAGATTTTTCAACTGAAATTTTCACTATCCCTGAATTAACAACAGGTAATAAGTATGTGGGTGATATTAATGCCGACGGTATTTATTATTTTAAGGCAGGAGGGACAAGCTATTTTTCTATTGATCTTAATCCTAGTTCTGATACCTATATGGACTATTTAGGTGCTCAAACCTTAACAACAAACATAAGTATTCATGATTGGGCTTTTAATGCTGTAGATAATAGACTCTATGCTGTTGCAAAGGGTTCGAATATAATATATCGTATTACACCCGAAACGGGAGCAGTAGAATCACTTGGGGTTGTACCTGTTTTATCAGGACTTAACTATACTTATGGAGCGGTTTACTTTGATGCAGCGGGAAATTTCTATGTATCTGCAAATCAAACTGGGTCAGTATATATTATAAATGAGGTTCAAAATATTGCTAATGGAGAAATCAACTCCAATATTTTCGCATACGGACCAGCGAGTGGAAGTAACGATGGCGCACGATGCCCAACAGCACCTGTATATCAAGAAGACTGTTCAAATGGTGTTGATGATGACGGTGATGGTCTAGTTGATTGTGATGACCCGGCTTGTTCTGGTGTTAAAGCTTGTCCTGTTACGTATACAGCTTCGTCTGCGAATAATGGAGGTCTTGAAAGTAATGATCGTTTAGCTGATCGTATTGGAAAAAGAAATTATCAACGTGCAAAAGAAGATTACGTTTTTAATACTGCAACCGCAAAACGAGTTAAGAAAGGTGCATCTTATAGAAAACGAAGTAATACATCAAAAAATAATATTCCACTTGAGTCATTAGTGCCATTAGGTGTAATCAATGAAAGCGAGATTGTAGAATCTTCAGCTGCTGATTTATTAGGCTTGACTAATGCTAGTGATATCTACTCGGTAGATTATTTAAAAGAGAATACCCCTATTGGAGCCTTAATGGTTATTAAGACAGAAGATAAGGTATATGAGCACAGTAAATTTATATGTGATCGTTTTCTAGGTGCCGAATTATTATCAGTATCTAATATTCAATTGCGTGAACAAGAATTTATAAAGTCTATTATAAAGCAGCCAAACGGTAATCAAGAGTTTGCCTTAACTTTTTCAGCAAGATTATCTGCTAGTGGTCAATTCATTATAGAATCGCATTGGAATATTGATGCCTTTGAAAAAGACACAGCGTACTATAATTTTCAAATATGGTCAAGCTCAATTGATAATTTGCTTTTACTTGGTGAAGAGGTGTTAACATTGTTAGAAGTAAACAGTCCGATAAGTGATTATGAAGGATCTGCACCACCACCAGTATTTGTAAAATCAGCGAAGTATCAGAATGGTATAGTTTCAATGAAACTAGTTAATAATAATAATTCTGATAGTGTATCACTTGAAGGAGGTATTAAAAGAACAGAGACTAGTCAATCAGAACAGTATACTACGTCGACTATTCTAGAGAGTTATATAAGTACTATTAATGTAGAAACAGGTGACCTTTTTGACCTCGGTTTTAGAATTAGTGATAATATAGGTAGCACTCCTGATGACCTTTTTGTAGCAGATGCTCCTTGGGGATTAGATGATTCTGCGATGACAACGACTGCCGATACATACCAGGTGTTGCCAAATGATGTATCCTATATGGGTGAGGGCTATAGAGTAGAACGTAATGTTCACCTGAAAGGAACTACTAGTGAGTACTTGGGTGTATACAGAGCATTGAGTCCTCGTTTTGCAGCAGTAGACATGTCTGAATACAACAACTTTGTGTTTGAGGCTTCAGGAACAGGTACACTTGATATCAAGCTTTTAAAAGGAAGCGGAACTAGTTATACAACTCAGATTAAGTTGGCATCAGCAGGATCAGTATATTCTTTAAATGCAGATGACTTTACTTCAGATGGAACGGTGAATGCTGATTTTTCAGACTTAAAAGTAATTTCTTTTGAATTACATGCTGAAAATGGTCAAACTACCGAAAAAGAGATGCTATTAGAAAACATTGAATTCACGAATGAGAAAGTAAGTTCAGGGTTTATGTTAGCTGATACCAGTAGAGCTGTGGTTTTACCCAACCCATTAGTTACGACTACTAAACTATATTTTTATGAAGATGTCGCTGCTAGCTATACGTTTGAATTGTTTACAATCAATGGCACAAGAATTAATACTCATAGTTTAGAAGGTGATACCACACAAGGGCAAAATGAAATAGAGATCTTACGTAAAAATTTAGGACCGGGTCTTTACTTCTATAATTTACAAAGCACCAATGATAAAAGATGGTCAGGAAGAATCATGGTTGACTAATTAAAATTAATATTCTTTGGTTAGAGTGAAATGGGTCAACAACTGGTTATTGTTGGCCTTTTTTATGTTATTAATTTTCAAGAACCCAATCCCTAGCATTTACAAACGCTTCTAGCCACGGTGAAACTTCATCGTTGCGATCAGAAGGGTAGTGTGCCCAGTTCCAAGGGAAAGTCGAACGTTCGAAATGCGGCATAGTAACCAAATGTCTACCTGTTGAATCACAGAGCATAGCGGTGTTGAAATCGCTACCATTCGGATTCGCAGGATAGCCTTCATAGCCATACTTCGCTACAATATCATAATTCTCTTCAGCAAGTGGTAAATTAAATTTACCTTCTCCGTGAGAGATCCAAACACCTAGGGTTGTTCCTGCTAAGCTAGAAAGCATTACTGAATTGTTTTCTTGCACCTTAACAGAGGTGAAATTACTCTCGTGTTTACCAGAATCATTATAGGTCATCTTACCATGTGTATCATGATCAGGATTGATGAGGTCTAATTCCATAAATAACTGGCAACCATTACATATTCCGACAGATAAAGTATCAGGTCTTGCAAAGAAATCATTGATTACTTTGTTTGCCTTTTCATTGTATTTGATAGCTCCTGCCCATCCTTTTGCGCTTCCTAGCACATCAGAATTGGAGAATCCACCAACAGCACCTAAGAACTGAATGTCTTCTAAAGTTTCACGACCAGATATTAAATCGGTCATATGAACATCTTTAACATCAAAACCTGCTAAGAACATAGCGTTTGCCATTTCACGTTCTGAGTTACTTCCTTTTTCTCTTAGGATGGCGGCTTTAGGTCTATTGGTTCCATTGACAGGAAGCTTACCCGTAAACTGTTTTGGGAAGCTATAGTTTAATCCTTGTTGCTTATAATTATCAAAACGATCTTTTGCTAGTCCGTTTGCGGTTTGTTTGTTGTCTAATAAATACGAAGTTTTGAACCAAGTGTCTCTTAAAGAAGAAACATTCAAGCCCATTTCCATTCCGTTATTTTTGATGGTCAAAGTTGCTTCTGAAACTGCTTTTCCGATTTTCTTAAAATCGATATTTGCTGCTTTTAATACGTCCTCAATAGCAGCATCATTTCCTTGAAAAACGATACCGATATTTTCAGAAAACAACAATTTAATAGTGTCCTCTTCACCAAGATCTGAAAGGTCTAATTCAGCTCCTAAATCAGTATCTGCGAAGCATAATTCCAATAAAGTAGTGATTAATCCACCTGACGCAACATCGTGTCCACCAGTAATTTGATCATCTTTAATTAAAGTTTGAATTGAATTAAAGGCTTTTTTGAAATATGCATCGTCATTTATCGTCGGTGCTTCATTTCCAACGGCATTTAATACCTGTCCGAAAGAAGATCCTCCTAATTTATACGTGTCTTTTGACAAGTTGATATAGTAGATTGAACCACCATCTTTTTGAAGGACTGGCTCCACAACTTTCGTGATGTCATTACAGTTTCCGGCAGCGGAAATAATCACCGTACCCGGACTAATAACATCACCATCTTTATACTTCTGTTTCATGGAAAGGGAATCCTTTCCGGTTGGTACATTGATACCCAGCGCTATAGAAAATTCTGAGATGGCTTGCACCGCTTTATATAGTCTTGCATCTTCTCCTTCGTTCTTACAAGGCCACATCCAGTTCGCTGATAGCGAAACCGACTTCAATCCTTCTTTCATTGGTGCCCAAATGATGTTGGTTAAAGACTCGGCAATACTATTTTTACTTCCTGCAGACGGATCAATAAGCCCTGAAATAGGGGAGTGGCCAATACTTGTAGCGATTCCCTCTTTCCCTTTAAAGTCTAAAGCCATTACGCCGACATTGTTTAAAGGCAATTGCAACGGACCAACACATTGTTGTTTAGCAACACGGCCGCCAACACATCTATCTACTTTGTTCGTGAGCCAATCTTTACAACCAACTGCTTCTAATTGCAATACTTTTTCTAAATACTCATGAAAGAATTCTAAGGAGTATTCGGCATTTTTATAATTTCTTTTAATTGTGGTATCAGTCAATATTGTTTTAGGAGAACTTCCGAAAATATCGGAAAGATTTACATCCATTGGCTTCTCACCGGTGGTTTTTGACTCGAAGGTAAAACGATCATCACCAGTCACTTCGCCCACTTCATATATAGGAGAACGTTCTCTTTCTGCAATTCTGCCTAAAAGGGCTGCATCGTCTTTTCCGATGACCAATCCCATGCGTTCTTGAGACTCGTTTCCTATAATTTCTTTGGCAGATAATGTTGGGTCACCTACGGGTAATTTATCTAAATCTATTTTCCCTCCAGTTTCTTCAACAAGTTCTGAAAGACAGTTGAGGTGTCCGCCAGCGCCATGATCATGAATTGAAACAATCGAGTTCACATCGCTTTCTACCATACCACGAATAGCATTGGCTGCACGCTTCTGCATTTCAGGATTCGAGCGTTGTACTGCATTCAATTCAATAGCAGAACTAAATTCACCCGTATCGGCACTAGAAACGGCTGCGCCGCCCATACCGATGCGGTAGTTGTCACCACCTAAGATGATAATTTTATCTCCGGTCTCTGGTTTGTCTTTTAAGGCTTGATCTATTTTTCCATAACCAATTCCACCGGCTTGCATGATTACCTTGTCATAGGCAACGCGTCGATCATCTTCAGCATGTTCGAAGGTTAATACCGAACCTGTGATTAATGGTTGTCCGAATTTGTTTCCAAAGTCAGATGCTCCGTTTGATGCTTTTATTAGAATGTCCATTGGGGTTTGATACAGCCATTCTCTTGCTGGCATTCCATCTTCCCATGGTCTTGATTCTTCTAATCGAGAATAAGCCGTCATGTACACCGCTGTTCCTGCTAAAGGCAAAGAACCTTTACCACCAGCGAGTCTATCTCTTATTTCGCCTCCTGCGCCTGTTGCAGCACCATTGAAAGGCTCTACTGTGGTTGGGAAGTTATGTGTCTCTGCTTTTATGGAGATTACGGAGTCAAATTCTTCTTCTTGATAAAAATCAGGTTTGTCAGCGGTCTTTGGTGCAAACTGTACTACAGTCGGACCTTTTACGAAGGCGACATTATCTTTATACGCCGAAACAATATCGTTCGGAAACGCTTTCGAGGTTTCTTTTATCAGTTTGAAAAGTGATGTTGGCATTTCTTGGCCATCAATCACGAACGTACCGTTAAAAATTTTATGGCGGCAATGTTCTGAATTTACTTGACTGAAACCAAAGACTTCTGAATCGGTTAGTTTGCGACCAATCTTGGTAGCTAAATCATCTAAATATTGAACTTCTTCTTCGTTGAGCGCTAAACCTTCTTGCTTGTTGTAAGCAGCAACATCATCAATCTCTAAAATAGCCTCAGGCTTTACATCAATGGTGTAAATATCTTGGGTTAGCGTTGTATATTTTTGCGAAATCATCGGGTCAAAATCTGTAAAAGATTCCGACACACTCTTAAACTCCTCAATACGAACGATACCCCTAACATCCATATTCTGAGTGATCTCGGTAGCATTGGTACTCCAAGGCGTAATCATTGCTGCGCGAGGCCCAATAAAAAAGGCGTCAAGAGACGCCGCGTTGATTTGTGGTTGGTTGCCGAACAACCAAACTAATTTTTTTGTGTCTTCCTGAGAAAGTTCTTGACTGGTTTGAACTGCAAAAACTTTGTTAGCTACCTCCCCGAAAAAATGAATCATTGACCGTGTGAATTGTTAGGTTTAGAAAGCGCAAATTTACGTCTTTTTATACCTTTTTTTTAGTCAATTCAAAACAGTTTTGAACTAGCATTGTTGATAAAATGAAAAGGGTGTTCTATTACTCGATAATCGAGATATAAATACGCCGACGCATGTGTCGAAATTAAAGCGTTTTCCTTTTAATGCCTCGTGGGCTTTCCCCTAATTGGTTTACTTTCTTTTTTTCTTACCCAATGAAATCTTGTAGTCATCGATGTTACCTCTGACCTTTAGATTGAGGTACTTTGTTTTTTTGTCAGGATCAGATTCTACAATCTCATCTTCTTGATCGGCATTAGGTACAGTATCCTTCTTTTTACCCAATAATTTTCCCCATGCTGCTTTTTTAACCATTTGCCACGGAATACTTACATAATAATCGATATTTTGATTGTTGTCATGTGTGCCAGACAATTCCATATGGCCCAAAGTAGATTCGATAGTCATGGCCGGAATAGTAATCTTCCCTTTCTTTATTACTAAGCTATTTTGTAAACTGTCAAACCGAATGTTTTGCAGGTTTTTATCGCCCATGTAATCTGAAAGCGCCAACATTGGATCGTAATTCTTTAATCTTCCATTTAATACCTGTACGTCCATTTCTAGGGTAGATTGGTCTAGGTCTGGCACCATATCTGGGTATACTCTAATTTTACCTTTAATTCTAGTGGTGAGTTTTCCTTGTAAATTTTCTGAAACGAGATGGTCTTGTCCAAAGTTTTCGAACTTAAATAGCAGTTTATCCAAATCGACATTATTCAAAACCAAATCTGGCTGCATATAGATATGTTTTGGATCGCTACCATTGAAATATCCACTTAATTGAACATTTCCTCCTGCCGCATCCATGTTTAAGGTATCTATATAGATGTAATGGTTGGGCGTTGTTCTTATAGCTGCTTTAATATTTTGAAGATCAATTCTATGGTATATAAAGTGAGCGATATCGGCTTTAAAACTCATATCTGTAAAGGGCAACTCATATACATTGAAGGCATCTGCATGTTCTTTTACATCGTCAGTTTTCGAAGCAGCAATTGCTGCAGTTTTAGGCGGACTTGCATCGAATTTGAAAAGAGCATCAAAGTCGATATAGTTCGCCTTTACTGCTAAATAATTATCTCTTTTCTTTATTTGTTCATCTTCCCCCAAATAATAGTTTAAATCGAAATTAAAATTGGTGGTTCCTATTTCTCCATGAAAGTCATTAATTACCAGATGTTCATCTTCGTAATGTATGTTTCCTCTAAAATTGTCAAAGCGAAGTGGATGCAATTTCATTTTTGCATCTAACTTATCTAAGGTCATATCGATGGAATGTAAAGCGGAATCTTTATAATGCATACTAGAGGCAATATGCAATGCTAAACCATCAAAAGTTTCATGACGATACTCTTCAGGGACATAATTTTCTCCTTGATACGAAAAGACATCTTCGAGTTTTAAAGTGTTGGAAGTGAGGTTTATATCTAAATCTACATCGCCGTTAAGTTCGGGTTGCATCCAAAAGGAATACGCATGTATGAGCCCGTCAAAATGAAAATCACTATCATCTATATTGCCTGTAAAGTCTTTTATTTTTAAGTCTTTATCATCTATTAATACATCGGCATGAAAATCATGTAGTTTATGTGGATAATGCTTCAAGTCGGCATATAAACTATCGATAAAAAATTCCCCTTTGGGTAAATACTCAGATTCTGTAAAATCTTTCGCCGAAGCTTTAAAAGAAAGCCCTAAGCTAAGGTCTTTTATTTGTTCATCGAAACCTGTTTGGGTACTATCTTGTTTAGAAAAACCTGTTAATTCGGCAATATCCAAAAACTTGGAGCTAATATCTAAATGGGTTTCTACGGGTATGTTCGTATGATGAACGATTGCTGGTAAGTCTGAAAGAAAACCACTAACCGATAGATCTGAATTACCCATCAGCATTTCAAACTGGCTCAGGGTCGCTTCCTTGCCATTCATTACTAAATGTACATTCAAATCGTGCAAAGGTGCTGGAAGTTCTTCGGAGACTAGACTCAAGTCTTTCACAATCAATTCTGTAAAGTAGGCTTGATTGAGTTTTTGTAATGCATTTTCGGGCTTGTCAATATCAATAATATCATGAAAATTCATTTTCAGCGAAACTTGCCCAGAGGCCTCTTGTACTTGTTCTAGGTCAAGAAAGCTTGCAATAAAATCGACATTAAAATTTGAGTTTATTTTCATTTCCACATCTGGATTTTCAAAATTCTTCACAAAAATAGAACCTTCAAATTCTCCCTTTTCCAAAGATGCAGTCATTTCGGTAAGCGAGAACTCCATGGTGCTCGCGTCTCTATTTTCGCCATTGGTGAAATGTCCGTTGAAGCCCATTTCATCAATCTTTTTATGTCTTTCCGTATTTTCTAAAAAGGCTTTGCTAGCTCCAAAATCGGCATTTATAGACGGTGTGTTACCTTTGTTCGATGGGCCTTGAATACTAGCATAAAAATAGATTTCACCAGCATTTTTATATTGCTCTAAAATGGGTATCACATCTGTAGGAGCAAAAGCGATAAGCATGTCAAAATTGGGCTTTGTTCCTTTTAGATACAGGTTTAGGTCTACATCATTCTCTGTATCTATTGAACCTTCTAACTCAAAATCGCCATTTTCCATGACAATACCTGAAGGCTGTATGTCAAGAATGCCCGTATTTTCATTAAATACAAGGTCTGTATGAACTTCAAAATGTTTATTATGAATGAAGGTTGTGTCACCATCTTTGATCACATTTAGTTCAAAATCGGTATCTATATGCCCAGCGATGATATGGTCTTTTTGACTAAAACCACCCGTGCCCTTGTATATGAATTTTTCAACATCTGAATTCGTGGCTTCATCTAAGGTGTGGATATCTAGGTTTTTAAGTTCAATCTTTTTTAGATGAACATTGGTAGAGGGTGTTTCTGTTTCAGAAGTGCTTGCTAAGGAGTTTTGAATATTTGTAGTATTGTTTTCATGAATAACAATATTAAAAACGCCTTCTTCAACTATTAAAGATTGAATATCATAATTACCTTTTACAATATCCCATAGGTTAAAGCCTATGTAGATGTCTTTTACATTCATTATGATGGACGCATTATCTTCCTTTGTTTCAAGAATTTGCACATCATCAACTTTTATAGAGATATATGGAAAGTTGGCAAAAAGGGATAATTCACTTTCACCAACACGAATAAGACCTTTGTGTTCTTTGTTTAGTTTTGTGACCTCTTCTTTAATAATTTCAGATTGGTTGTTCTGAATGTATAGTATTAGGCCTCCCACTAATAGAATGGGTACTAAGAGTAGTACTACTAAAATTCGTTTCCAGAATTTTCTAAGCTTCAAAGTAGATGTCTTTAGGGGCAGCAAAGTTGTTTGCTTACTTAAAGTAACGAATTAGAATGAAAAAACTTATTTCAGAGTTCGATTTAGTTTTTTAGTCAAAC
>CALLIG010000011.1 GCA_938009735.1 uncultured Flavobacteriaceae bacterium | reverse complement strand
CCGGTGAAACCTTCCAAGGCAGTTACATTGCGGGGGTTTACTATCCTGATAAAACACGAGTTGGCTGGTGGAAAAATGGATACCCTGAATATTTTGCCAAAGTATTGAATGCTCCCAATTGGATTGGAATCAATGTAAGTGTTAATGGGGAACCTCTAGATTTGAATACTTGTAAAAAGGTTGCTAATTTCAGACGTGAACTTAACATGAAAGAAGGCTGGTATCAGCGTAGCTTTCATGCAACAATGCCTGCGGGTACTGAAATAGCTGTTCAAGTCACCCGATTTTTAAGCCTTGATATTGACGAAGTTGGTGCTATTCAATATCAAATATCTCCGCTGTGTAGTGCTATTGAGATTTGTGTCGAACCTTTTTTAGATTCAGGTATCACAAATGAAGACAGTAATTGGGATGATAAGTTTTGGAATACTACGAATATAACATCCGAAGGAAATCAAGCCTTTATTCAAGCGCATACGATGAAGACGAATTTTGCTACATGCACTTTTATGCAGTCGCAATTATATCTGAATGGAAAGCTTGTTAAAAAACAGTTATCTGAAGCAAAAAATGAAAATTCGATAACACACTCTTACAAACAAAATGTAAATAAAGGAGAAACTCTAGAGCTTCATAAGTTTGGTGGTTATGTTGTTGATACTAACCATAAGAAGGAAGTTTTGGTAGTTGCTGCGCAAAGTGCTTTAAAAAAGGCTTCAGATTTAGGCTTTGATGCTTTATTAGAAATGCAAAAGAAAGCATGGAGCAATATTTGGGAAATGAGTGATATCACCATTGAAGGAGATGTGAAAGCACAACAAGGCATCCGGTTTAATATTTTTCAGTTGAATCAAACTTATTTAGGTAAAGACTCTCGATTGAATATTGGTCCTAAAGGTTTTACAGGAGAAAAATATGGAGGTAGTACTTATTGGGATACAGAAGCATATTGCATCCCATTTTATATGGCAACGAAAGATCAAAAAGTAGCCAGAAACCTATTGGAATATCGATACAATCATTTGGAAAAAGCGATTGAAAATGCAGCTAAACTAGGATTTTCAAACGGAGCAGCATTATATCCAATGGTAACCATGAATGGCGAAGAATGTCATAACGAATGGGAAATTACTTTTGAAGAAATCCACCGAAATGGTGCGATCGCTTTTGCTATTTATAATTACTATCGATTCACGGGTGATTATACCTACATCCCTGAAATGGGATTAGAAGTACTTATCGGTATCGCGCGTTTTTGGCAGCAACGTGCTACGTTTTCCACTCAAAAAGATAAGTATGTAATTTTGGGTGTTACCGGTCCGAATGAATATGAGAATAACGTAAACAACAATTGGTACACGAATTATTTAGCAAAATGGTGTATCAACTATACTTTAGAAGAATTACAAAAAGTAAAAGACGGTTATCCTGCTGATTATGATAGAATAATCGGAGTTGCAAAACTTGCCGATTCAGAAACAAGGAAGTGGAAAAGGGTAGCCGATAAGATGTATTTCCCTTATTCTGAGGAAAAAGAAATTTTCCTTCAGCAAGATGGCTTTTTAGATAAAGAATTGATAACCGTAGCAGATTTACCAAAATCACAACGCCCTGTTAATCAAAAATGGAGTTGGGACAGAATCTTGCGTTCACCATACATTAAACAAGCAGATATTTTGCAAGGTTTTTATCTTTTTGAAGATCAATTTTCTACGGAAGAATTGGAAAAACATTACGATTTTTATGAGCCTTTCACAGTACATGAATCTTCACTTTCGCCCTGTGTTCATAGTATTCAAGCTGCAAAGCTAGATCGAATGGAGCAAGCTTATACGTTTTATCTAAGAACTTCTCGATTAGACTTAGATGATTACAATAAAGAGGTAGAAGAAGGATTACATATTACTTCGATGGCGGGCACATGGATGAGCATTGTTGAAGGCTTTGGAGGAATGCGAATAGTAGATGATAAATTATCTTTTACACCCAAAATTCCAAAGCAATGGGATGCTTTTTCATTTAAAATAAATTTTAGAAATCGAATTCTAAAAGTGTCGGTATCGGCAAAAGAAACTTCGTTTGAATTACTTGGCGGTCAAGAAGATATGTCAATACGTGTGAAAGGTGAGCGTGTAGTTTTGAAACCCAATGAAGCTGTTTTTGTTTAATAAATATCAATAATGAGTAAAATTCGTTCAGTTATACTTCTCCTTGTTTTTTTAAGTATAGGTTGTAAAACTGATAAAATTGAAGTGAAATCTATGTCGAAAGCCAATAGCACAGGTAAAAAGCAAGTGATCTATCAAGTATTTCCTAGACTTTTTGGGAATACGAATACGACCAATAAACCTTGGGGAACCATAGAAGAAAATGGTGTTGGTAAATTTTCTGATTTCTCAGAGAAGGCTCTTCAAGAAATTAAAGACTTAGGGGTAACTTATATATGGTACACCGGTGTTCCTCACCATGGGGTAATTCGGGATTATTCTCAATATGGAATAACAAGTGATGACCCCGACATATTTAAAGGTCGTGCTGGTTCACCATATGCTGTAAAAGATTACTATAATGTTAATCCTGATTTAGCTGAAAATCCTGAAAAACGGTTAGAAGAATTCAAAGCGCTTGTTGAACGAACGCATGAAGCAGGTTTAAAACTTTTAATTGACATTGTACCGAATCATGTGGCTCGAAATTATGAAGGTAAGTCAACCCCAGAAGGATTAGAACCTTTTGGTGCCTCAGATGATAACACCAAAGAATATGCTCGCGATAATAATTTCTTTTATGTTCAAGGGGAGTCTTTTAAAGTTCCTAATTGGGAAAACGGTTATTTGCCTTTAGGTGGTGAGCAACAAGAATTAGCTGACGGTAAATTCAAAGAAACACCAGCAAAGTGGACAGGTAACGGGTCACGTTTAGCCCAACCTAATGTAAATGATTGGTATGAGACTGTAAAGATAAATTATGGCGTTCGCCCAGATGGTTCTTATGATTTTGATGTGCTTCCAGCAGATTTTGACAAAAAGAATATCGAGGAGCATTATCAATTTTGGTCAGATAAAGACATTCCCGATTCTTGGGTGAAATTTAAAGACATAGCACTTTATTGGTTGGACATGGGTGTAGATGGTTTTCGTTTTGATATGGCAGAAATGGTTCCTGTTGAGTTTTGGAGCTACATGAATTCGCATATAAAAATGAAAAATTCAGAAGCGCTTTTGCTTGCAGAAGTTTATCAGCCATCGTTGTACCGAGAATACATCCACAAAGGAAAAATGGACTACCTCTATGACAAAGTAGAAATGTATGATAGTTTAAAACATATCATGCAAGGTCACGGCTGGACAGATCATATTCCGAAGGTATTAGAAGGATTAGAAGATATTGAACATCATATGCTTCATTTTCTAGAAAATCATGATGAGCAGCGTTTGGCGAGTCCTGAATTTGCGGGCAATGCGTTAAAGGGAATGCCGGCCATGGTGGTTTCTACTACTTCAACTACATCGCCGACTATGATCTATTTTGGACAAGAAGTAGGTGAGTCAGGAGCTGAAAATGCTGGTTTTGGTTCTGCGAGTAGAACATCTATTTTCGATTATATTGGTGTTCCACATCACCAAAGATGGTTGAATGATAAGAAGTTTGATGGAGGTCAGTTATCAAAAGAAGAAAGAGATTTAAGAGATTTTTATAAACGTCTTTTAAACTTCACTATTCAAAGTGATGCTTTGATGGGAAATTATCAAGACATTCATTATTATAATAAAGATAATAGCGAAGGCTATGACCATAGAGTACTTTCATTTGTTCGATGGAGTGCGAAAGAAAAGGTGATTGTAGTTTCTAATTTTGAAGCCAATGATTCAAGAGTTTTTGAATTGAAAATTCCACGTGATATTATTCAAAAATGGCTTTTGAAAGATGGTGTTTATGAAGTTGAAGATGCTCTTTATGGAAGTAAAAAAAATCTTAAAGTTGAGAATGGCATAGGTAAAATTGACATTGTTCTCGAGCCATTGCAATCGTTCGTTTTTAAGATATAGTTCAACCCTTTGTATATTTGAGTTCAATTAAAATATCATAGAATGAAATTCGCAACATTACTACTTTCGTTACTTTTGTTTTCAAGTTGTATAGAGATGAACAAACCTTTAATTATTGGTCATAGAGGTGCTATGGGGCACGAGACGGAGAATACACTAGCATCTATTGAAAAAGCGCTAGATCTCGGTGTAGACATGATCGAAATTGATGTGTTTAATATTAAGAGTGGTGAAACCGTTGTTTTTCATGATACTAATTTGGAGCGATTAACGAATGCAGAAGGAAATATTGAAGAATATGAATATGCTGAATTACAAAAGGTTGTAGTTGAAGGTGGGCATACTATTCCAAAACT
>CALLIG010000010.1 GCA_938009735.1 uncultured Flavobacteriaceae bacterium | reverse complement strand
GACCACTACATCATGTACCTTGTGCATCATTTCAGGAAAAGGTTCTGCAGCATTTTCAGAAGTGATTCTTCCAAAGTTTTGGTACTTTAAAGATTGCTTTCGACTTTTATCTATTTCGTTTACATGAGTGATTCTAGGATTCGCTCCAACTAATAGCAAACCATTACCTGCACTAGGCTCAAAAATAAACTCCGCTTCATCCATCCCTGTAAATTGTGCTACAATAGCTCCAATAGGACAAGGCGTAGAATATTGTTTGTAGAGTTCCTTACTACTATCAGAATAGGCATAAGTAGGCTGTACATTATTCCAGAACTGCACCATTTTGTTAAGGCGATTTTCAAAAGCAATGGGTTCTTTATACAGCATTTTATACCACAAGAGCCAACTCAATTCTACTGCTTCCCATAAAGCACCTAAATTTGGTGCTCCTGTATCTTTCTTAAGTGCTTCAATCTTCTTTTTTGACAAACGTTGCGCATCTGAATAACTAGTATGCATTACAGCAATTACTCGGTCTATGTAATCTGCTTTGGTTTTGGGCTTTTTTGAAGTTTGTTCTTTGGGTTTTGACAATTCTGCTACCCTATATTCATCCTCAACATCTTTATTTAGATAGTCTTGAATTACTGTTTTTGAGATTTCCAAACGACTAATTTGCCATTCTATTTCACTGTACCCTTCTTTGGAGATTTTATCTGATTTCGGTTTTCCTGTTTTTGGGTTTATTAAATCTTGTCGCTTTTCCACAAGCTCCAATAACATCTCATCAATAATAGCAATACCTTTTGAAGGTGCTGCAATCGGACGAGCATGCTCCACTACTGACCACCATTTATGTGCACCTTCATCAGTTCCAATTTCTGAACCAAGAGGTTGTACACTTCGGTAACCGGTATGAATATTTACATAGGGATAATCTAACGCTGTAGGATAACCAATCTCTTGAAAGGCTTCTGGCCCACGACTTTCCCATTCTTGCAATAAGGCTGAACGATTTACTCGCATCCCATAATCTTTAGGGTGCGCCATTTGAGATAATTGAAATAACTCCAAACCTGATGCTTCGCTTAGATTATCATCAGTGATTTTATATAAATGTGGAAACTTAAATTTTAAAAAATTACCATCACCTAAAGTAAGACCTCCTGACTGAAAGGGTTCACCTGCTTTACTAGGAACCAACACATTTTTTACGATATGGTCTCTGGAGAAAATATCTTTTGAAATGGATTTGACTCCCGATGGAAGTTGTTTTTCTTGAAAAGGAATGGGTGTTCCTCCTTTAGCGAGGATTATTTTATTAATAGCTGTAATTGACGGATTCTTTATAGTATCATCCAAATCATAAGCCCAGTTCTTAAAATTATCAACGGCAATATCAATTAGCTTCTGTGCTTCTAATATATTCGTTTGTTCAAGCGCCTCCTCTAAATCAAAAAGTGTTGTACCAATGATGGTTTCAGATTCTCCCTTGGCTTTTTCTTCGAGTTGTAGTAGTTCACTTATAACTACATTTAATGCAGCACGCAACTCACTAATTTCTGAAACTTCTTCAATTGGCTTTGGCGATAGTTTAGTTTCTTGTGATTCTTCTATTGCTTCAACTACATCTGCGACTTCTTTAGTATCTGAAATCACTTTTGCATTAGAAACACCTGTAATAATTTTTTCTTCTTTAAAAATCTTACGCGCTTTCTGTTTGTAGTTTCTTGGATAGACTGAAAGGTTTTTGAAGGCATCTCCAAAAGTCGCTATTGCAAACTCAGTCGCAATTTCAGTTACAATTTTCTTATAAGAATCGAATACAACATAACTCGCTTGCTGTACTTTTTTATCTCCTTTAAAGTGAATAGTAACTACACTAAATTTATTTTCGTTTATGTTTTCTAAAGTAGCTTCAAAAGAGGGACTCACTTTTATTGCTTCCCAATCTCCACCTGAAGCAAAGGCTTCTTTTAAAGAAGTAGCGAAGTTCACATAGGCTAAATGTTTTTCAGCATGCCACTTTTTGGAATTAGCAGGAGAGACTTTAAATCCCAATCGTTTTAAATACACCCCTAAATCACTTGGGAATTCACCCATAAAGAAAAGCTCTATTTCATTCTTTTCATTATTATATGCAATTGTAACTTTCATTAATTACCTCTTTATTCACCTTAGTAATGATGGCTTGAGGTAAATATAAAATGAGAACTATAAGTACTTTGAGGAGGTAAACGTATGTTGGTACATTGTATTAAAATACATTTTAATATTTCTTTCTAAAAACAAAAAGGAGTGATTTCACACACTCCATTTTGTTTGACTCTCTTTACAAGCTAGCACGTCTAACATTGTCATCTTCCCAGTTTCCATAATTTTCACTATGCCATTCCTCTTTTTGCTTATGACCGCTTATGTGACCGTTAAGTTTCTTAGAGTTAACGAATGACTCATTACACTCTGGACATAAAAAAGGTTGCGCTTCAAAGCGGATACCCGCTTCTATAGCTGCGGTCAATCGTAAAGCTTCAGCAGAAGCTTGCGGCAGTTGTGCTTGCTCATTGCGGTCATCAGCTTTTTCTTTATGGTAAAACAAATGACTAAAGCTGAAAATTGTCGCTGAGAGCATTACGCATATTAATATCGCACTCCAAATACTTTGAGGGTAGAATTGATAGACCAAATTATGAGCTAACGTACCTATGAAGTAAGCATAGGCTGTTCTCGTCCATCCCTTAACTGTAAATATTAAAATAGCTAAATCAATACCCAAAGCATAGCACCATCCAAACCACGGGTCATTGTACTGACTGTTAATTTTAAACACATAAATCGTATGTGCTACCTGTGGAATTAACAATACTGTTAATGCTAAAATCCCAAAAGCTTCGTTTAATATAATCTTCCTCATCGTTAAACGAATAAATCATAAAAACGTTCAAAATATGTATCATTGAAACCATTCATTTTATAATTATTTGACAGTAGATTACTTCTTAATTTACTGCGCATTTCTGAATCTTTTAATAACGCTTCTGTTTTCGATTTCCATTCCTCCTGATTATGAATAAGTAAACCAGTTACGGCTTCTATTATATATTCTTTAGCCGGATGGAACACTGAGGCTATTACTGGAATTCCCAAAGCAGCTATATCTAGGTAAGTAGTACTTCCTTTTAGTTTATTATATAGGTTCTCTTGAGCTGGAAGTAATACCGTGTCTAATTGTAATTCATTCAACTTTGTCAGACTATCCTTAAAGGAGTGCACCTTATGAATCTCACAACCAATTTTCTTCAATAACTCTTTAACTTCTTCAAGAGTTATTGCATTACCATAGTAGACCCATTCTACTGAATCCTTATGATTTTCAAACAGATACAACACACATTCCTTAAAAGATAACAAATCAAGCTCTTCAGGTTTTACAAAACCTATTCTTACTTTATTTGTGGGTTCTTTTTGGCTTTCTATGGATACCAAATCTTGTATACGAACTTTTGACATTGCCGTGGGTATATACACAACTTCAGGAATCCCAGTCTGCTTTTCATCTTCTAACAACTTACTCAAATACAAACTCAACCTTTTGGTAGAAGTCGCTATTATATTCATTTGAGATAAATTATTCTCTAGAATAATCAAGTTATCAATATGGTATTTTTTAGACTTTGGGTAAAGCTTATTTAATGCAAAATAGTTCCTA
>CALLIG010000009.1 GCA_938009735.1 uncultured Flavobacteriaceae bacterium | reverse complement strand
ACATCCATAGAAAAACAAATGAGACCGATATTCTTATCAATTTGAATTTAGATGGAACTGGTAAGAGCGATATCAAAACTGGACTTGCATTTTTCGATCACATGCTAGATCAATTGGCCCGTCATGGTCAAATGGATTTAGAGATTAAGGTAGATGGAGATTTGGAAGTTGATGAACACCATACTATTGAAGATACGGCAATTGCTTTAGGTGAAGTATTTCATTCTGCATTAGGAAATAAGTTAGGAATAGAACGTTACGGATTCTGCTTACCAATGGATGATTGTCTAGCACAAGCAGCTATTGATTTCGGAGGGAGAAACTGGCTCGTATGGGACGCTGATTTTAAACGTGAAATGGTAGGTGATATGCCAACAGAAATGTTTTATCATTTCTTCAAGTCTTTTACTGATGGGGCCAAGGCCAATTTAAATATCAAAGCAGAAGGCACAAACGAGCACCATAAAATCGAAGCTATTTTTAAAGCTTTTGCAAAGTCAATAAAGATGTCAGTCAAACGTGATGTAGAAAAGATGGTATTACCGTCTACTAAAGGAGTACTATAAATGAAGATAGTGATAATAAACTATGGCGCAGGAAACATTCAAAGTATCAAATTTGCTATAAAGCGTTTGGGCTATGAGGCTGTTTTAACTAACGATGTTGCAGAAATTCAAAAAGCAGATAAGGTAATATTTCCTGGTGTCGGCGAAGCGAGTAGTGCTATGAAAAAGTTGCGAGATAGTGGGTTAGATAAAATTATTCCAAGCTTAAAGCAACCTGTTTTAGGCATATGTTTGGGTATGCAGCTGATGTGTAATTCTTCAGAGGAAGGAAACACAGAAGGCTTAGGAATCTTCGATGTTGATGTGGTTAAATTTTCAAATGTGGTGAAGGTCCCTCAAATAGGTTGGAACCAGATCAGTAGTCTAAAATCTGAATTGTTTAAGGATATATCAGAAAAAGAGCACATCTATTTAGTACATAGCTTTTATGCTCCTTTATGTAAAGAAACTATTGCTGAATCAGAATATCAATTAAAATATAGTGCGTCTTTGAAAAAGGATAACTTTTATGGCACTCAATTTCACCCAGAAAAAAGTAGTTTGGTTGGGGAACGAATTTTAAAGAACTTCTTAAAATTATAATGAAAGAAGGTTTACACATATCAACAGATAAAAGCTTATTGGATATTAATTTTATTCATGGGTTTATGAGTCAAAATTCCTATTGGGCAAGAGATCGCAGTCAAGAACAAACAAAGAAAACTATTGAAAATTCACTTTGTTTTGGGGTTTATGCAGACTCTAAAGAACAAGTTGGTTTTGCCAGAGTGGTTAGCGATTATGTCTTTTTTGGTAATATAATGGATGTGATTATCGACCCCGATTATCAAGGTAAAGGCTTAGGTAAAACTCTTATTGAATTTATGTTGAATGATGATATCATTAAAGGCTTGCAAACTATTACATTAAAAACCAAAGATGCCCATTCTTTTTATGAACGATACGGATTTAAAAAAGTTGGAGACTCTACCTTATACATGGCATTGGACAAACAAAAATTAGAATAGGAATGAGGATCATACCAGCAATAGATATTATAGACGGACAATGTGTTCGACTCTCCAAAGGGGATTATGATACTAAGAAAATTTATAACGAGAATCCGTTAGAAGTTGCTAAAGAATTTGAAGCACACGGAATCGAACATTTACATTTGGTGGATTTAGATGGAGCAAAGTCTAAACACATTGTAAATCACAAAGTTTTGGAACAAATTGCATCTAAAACTAATTTGAAGATTGATTTTGGCGGCGGATTAAAGACTGACGATGATTTACGTATTGCTTTTGAAAGTGGGGCTCAACAAATTACAGGAGGAAGCATCGCTGTAAAGGACAAAGAAATTTTTACGCGTTGGATTGAAACGTACGGGGCAGATAAAATTATTCTAGGCGCTGATGCCTTGGATGAAAAAATAGCAGTTTCTGGATGGCAAGAAGAATCTAAAGAAGAATTATTACCTTTTATTCAATCGTATCAAGAAAAGGGAATTCAGTATGTCATTTGCACCGATATTAGTAAAGACGGTATGTTAGAAGGGCCTTCATTTGATTTATATACAAAGATATTGAATAGTGTAAGCGATTTGAAACTTATCGCTTCAGGTGGTATATCTACTTTTGATGAATTACCTAGATTGGCGGAGATGGGCTGTGAAGGAACGATTATTGGCAAGGCGATTTATGAAAATAGAATCAGTCTAAAACAGTTAGAAACGTATATTTTGAAAGGATGACGAACGAAGATAAATTAGTAGAAGAATTGGTGAAGAATGCTTTGTATCGTATAGATGAAAGTACACGTATGATACAAAAGAGTCTTACTAATATTTCTGAAGAAGAATTTTGGCAAAAACCAAATACTTCATTGAATAGTATCGGGAATTTAATCTTGCATTTATGCGGAAACATTACGCAATACATTATTTCTTCTTTAGGTGAAACAGAAGATTTACGTAATCGAGATCATGAGTTTTCGGCTAAAGAAACGGCAACTAAAAAAGAAATTTTAAAACAGCTTGAACAAACTGTTGATATTGCAAAAAGGGTGGTTTTTGATACTGATATTTCTAATTTACTTAAAGTGAGATCAGTTCAAGGTTTTACTTTTTCCGGGGTTGGTGTTATTGTTCATGCGGTTGAACATTATTCATATCATACAGGGCAAATAGCATTTTGGGTAAAACAGCTTAAAAATGAAGACCTAGGTTTTTATGATGGTATTGATTTAAAAATAAAAAACAAAGAATAGTGCTAGCAAAAAGAATCATCCCTTGTTTAGATATCAAAGATGGTCGCACCGTCAAGGGAGTCAACTTTGTTGACTTACGAGATGCTGGAGACCCCGTGGAATTGGCTGAAATATATAGTCGTGAAGGGGCCGATGAATTGGTTTTTCTTGACATTTCTGCAACAGAACAAAAACGTAAGACATTAGCGGACTTGGTATATCGTGTGGCAGAGAAAGTCAATATTCCATTTACTGTTGGTGGTGGAATTTCTTCTGTGGAAGATGTAGATATATTGCTTCAAAATGGTGCAGATAAGGTTTCTATAAACTCATCAGCAGTTAAAAATCCACAATTAATTAATGACTTATCGGCCAAATTTGGCTCGCAATGTATTGTTGTAGCCATAGATGCCAAGAAGATAGATGAAAAATGGGTGGTTCATTTAGTTGGTGGAAAAATTCCAACAGAATTAGATTTATTTGAATGGGCAAAAGAGGTTGAACAAAGAGGGGCAGGTGAAATTCTATTTACTTCTATGGATAATGATGGAACTAAAGATGGGTTTGCGAATGTAGCTTTGGCAAAATTATCTGAGGATTTAAATATTCCAATAATTGCTTCTGGTGGTGCAGGAAACATGCAGCATTTTACAGACACTTTTATTGAAGGAAAAGCTGATGCAGCTTTGGCTGCAAGTGTGTTCCATTTTAAAGAGATCACGATTACTGATTTAAAAGAAAATTTGAAGGACAACGGCATACATGTCCGTTTATAAAAAGTGACTGAATTGATTCGAGCAACGCATAGTGATAGAGCATTGGTAGTTAGCATCTTAGTAGAGGCTTTTGAACCACTTACTGAAGATAACTCGATCAACCTTATCGCGCGGAACGATAATAAGCGAGGTAAACGTATGCTGATATTGATGAGTTACTTATTTGATAAGGCGATGCGAACGGGAGAGGTGTTCTTATCGGATAATCGAGGGAGTTGTCTTTTGATTTCTTATGAAGACAAAACTTTGCTTTCATGGGCGTCCATAAAAGCAGATATTCATTTGGGTATACATGCTATTGGAATAAAACGCCTTTTTCAAGTGATCAAAAGACAACGAATTGTAAAAAGAAATTATCCAAAGACCAATCATATACGACCGCTGATATTAGCAGTAAAGAATGAATATAAAGGAACGGTAACTGCTGCGAAGCTAGTATTACAAGTTTTTAAAGATTTTGAAAATAATACCTTGCCAATCATTGTAGATACAGCATCCGAAGAACATGTGAAGTTATATCAGAAATTTGGATTGAAAGTTTTTAATACAGAAGATGAATTAGGTTTTCCTATTTATCTCTTACGAATGAATTGATACATAGAATTATGAAAATAGATTTTAATAAAAGTACAGACGGACTCATACCAGCAATCATCCAAGATGCAACTACCAAGAATGTTTTGATGCTTGGATATATGAATCAAGAAGCATTTGACAAAACTAAAGAAACAAAAAAGGTGACATTTTTTAGTCGTTCAAAACAACGTTTATGGACTAAAGGGGAGGAGAGTGGTAATTTTTTGAATCTAGTATCTGCAAAAAATGATTGTGATAATGATACCTTGTTAATATCTGTAAACCCTGCTGGACCCACTTGTCATACCTGTAGTGATACTTGTTGGAATGAGGAGAACACTTCTAATTTTGGGTTTATTTCAGAATTGGAAGAAACAATTGCAGAAAGAAGAAAAGCTAAAGATAGTAACTCTTCATATGTAGCTTCCTTGTTTGAAAAAGGCATTAATAAAATTGCTCAAAAAGTAGGTGAAGAAGCTATAGAGACTGTTATTGAAGCTAAAGATGATAATGATGAACTGTTTTTATATGAGAGTGCAGATTTATTATTTCATTACCTAATTTTACTTCAAGCCAAGGGTTTTACTTTAAAGGATATAGAAGCGGAATTAATGAAACGGAAAAAGTAAAACTGATTAGTTTCTATTTTTAATTTCTGAAGCTCCAGAAAGATCTTTATGTGTTATGCTGGCATCGCCTTTATAATTTAAGGTACTAGCTCCTGACGCCTCTATATCTATCGATTCGCTGACTGATAGAAATGCTTCACTAGCACCTGATAAGTCAATTCTTAAATTTTGTATCTCTAAATCATAATCTTTGATATCGCTACTGCCAGATAAGTCTGCATCAACGATAGATACAACTCCGAAAAGATCTACATTCGATGCACCAGACATGTCTAGGTTTAATCGGTCGGCTGCTATTTCTCCTGTAAAGTCAGATGCTCCAGAAAGTTCTATGTTGGCTTTTGAAACATTCCATTCATTTTCTAAAATTACTCTTGACGCACCACCTAGGTCAAAGCTTTCAATATTTTTTGTGCTGATATACGCATTTAGAGTTGCGTTTCCGCGTACATTCGTAAAAGTTTTGAGTCTGATAATCAATTTGTCACCATCTCTTTTGACGACGATTTTATCGTGGAGATTGTCATTAGCATCAATTCGAATACTTTCTTCAGTATCAGAAAAAGACACGTATACATTGAAAGCATCAGAAACTTTAAGTGCTGAATATTCAGGAATTGAATAATCTAGCGAAGTAACTTCTCCTTCAGCACGAATATTATCATGATCACAAGAAGTAAATATTGTTACTACTAAAGTAAGAGCGATTATTAATGATTTTGTTTTCATTTTGATTGAATTTTGAGATGAATACGGAATTACTATGAATTAATAGGCTGCCATTGAAAATCTGTGGGGAGCCATTCTGCAATAGAAGTATCAGCGTCAATTATGTCTTGTGGTTCTTTTTTTAGATAAACCTGTTCTTCTTTGATATATACATGGCGCGTTGTGATGGCGGTATGAAATCTTTTAAAAATATTAGTTTTATTTTCCATCATCGATATTTTTCTTGTACCGATTACGTCCCATATTAAAAACACCTACTTTGATGCCGATGCCACCTGAAAAGCCATTGATACGTTCAACCGGGCTATTCACTAAATTGATTTTACTTGAAAGGCGGTACCTGATACCTGCTTCTATTTGTAAATACCTATTAATGTTGAATAAGGCGTTAATTCCGGGTTCTGCCACAAAAAGAAAGTCAAAATCATCTTCAGTCAGGTTTTCTTCAAAATCTTGATCATTGACTCTTGCATCTATAACTCCGATAGCCCCTCCACCAATTAGCAACGGAAACGATAGGTTAACTCTAGATTTACTAAAGAATATTGGCTCTAGATGGAGCCCTCCATAGCCTCCAATTAAATCTTCACGACGAGATAATGTCGAATTGAAAACATCTTGATCTGAGTAAATAAAATTACCTTCAAAACCAACTTCGAATTGTTGGTTGGCTACATAGGCAATTGTGAAACCGCCCATATATGTATCAGCATCTTCAACTTCTCCATATCGCATTGATATACCTAAATAAACGCCATGTACGACATTATTGCGATCATTGAATTCAACATAACCCTCATCTTCTTGGGCAAAACCTAAGACTCCGAAAAGAGAAATTAGTACTAAAAGAATTGATTTTTGATTGTTCATTATATTTATATTTTGATTGACTATTATATAGACAATTGATTTTTTGAATAGTTGCATATTTTTTGAATTAAATTTTCATCCAATACAAAATTCCATTTTCTGTTTATCTTTTCTATTGACTTAGGTCAAGAAAGCTATAATTCTTTCAATAAAACCAAACCTTTCTTACCTGTTACAGAAATATTACCTGTTAACTCTTTTCCATAGGATGCTTTTATTTCACGCAACTTTTTACTTTTATCTAACATTTTAGAATCAATGTCTACATACGATTTTGGTAAGCGTACTAGGCCTTGTTCAAGTGTTGCGTCGAAACGATGTGAAAAGTCAGTTACGTTAAGGCTTATTTCAGAAGATATCTGTTCGATAATTATATCAGCATTTGGGTCTAAAATCCCCGACACTCTAAAATCAGCAATTTTCATATTTAAATCAACCGAAGTTTTTATCGCATTTAGTTCAACCGTTGTAAATTTTAAAGTACCATAAATCGTACTCACTTTTTCTATATTAATTTCATCTTTGTTAGAATACAACTCTAAGGAGTTAATGACATTTAATTCTATATCAGAACCACTACTATTGATGCGAAGATTTTTAGAATTTTCTATATTGAGATCTCCATTTCTTATATCAATGCTACCATAACTAATATCCTTGGCTCTTAGCTTGCCATGTCTCATTGTAATATCAGCCTTGCTCAGGTTTTCGCTAATCCATATATCACCATGTTCTACCTGGGCTTTCAATTTTCCTGACCAATCTTCAATAAGAACATCTCCAAAGGTATTGGTTACCTTCAATTCCGCTTTCATTGGCATATTGATTGTATAATCTATTTGTAGATTACTTTTATCGAAATCAAACGGATTGGTTTCATCTATAAAACGTGCAAACCAACCGCTGTTCTTTTCTTCGATTTTGTATTTCACAGATACATAATCATCACTATCCTGAATAACGGGACTGACACGATCTAACAAATCTTCCGCATTCTCTTTTTTACGATGATTTACCGTGATAGTAATATCAACTGAAACTTCATCTTTATCCCATCCATTGATATTGATATCACCATATTTATTTTCTAAATGCAGTTGTCCTGCATTGCTTAGATCGTAGGTTTTTGATATCTTTTTAGATACTTTTTCCTGAGCTGTTACGGAGGTACTGACGACAAGCACTAAGGCCAGCCACAGTAGCTTTTTACAAAGTGTATCCATAATTTTCATCATTTAATTTAGATTCGTTTATCTGTTTAAGCAGATTTTCAATTAGTTCAATGCGTTGTTTGTAATTCGAAACAATCGCTTCCATGACCACTTCATTGTCAAGGTTGTTACGCATCTCAATACGTAATTGTTCATATTCAGCATCGAGCTCATCCATAAAGGACAAAAACTCTGTTTTATCTTCTTCAGTTAGGTTTTTGTTTTTTTGTACCAATTGTACTTGATAAGACACTAGGCCCTTATAATGCATATCAATATCTAAAAGTTCTTTAGACGCGTATTGTGTTTCGTCGGATGATCCAGCTCCAAAAAATTGGATCCCCATAAAGCCTGCAAGTCCGAATAAGATCAATAGGGTAGCGGCTATTCGTAATTTTGATGATTTCCACAATGGAATCACTTTCGGAGCTTTAACTTCTAAATCTTGAGAGATTTTCGCCCACATTTTCGAACGATCAGCTTTATGCTCGTCGAACTCCGCTACGTTTTCTCGTATGTGTTTTTCAAAATTGTCCATTACAATTCGTTTATTATTTCTACTAATTTTTTCTTTGCTCTGTGGTATTGAGATTTCGAAGTGGAGGTCGTAATACCTAATACTTCTCCTATTTCAATATGATCATAGCCCTCCACCAAATACAAATTGATAATCTGTTTATAACCGGCAGGCAATTTTTCAATACCAGATTTCACCTTTCGAATATCCACGGCTTCAGTTTCAATTGCTACATCATCTTTCAAATGAAATTCATGAGCGTCGATCGGTACTACAGCTATTTCTTTTTTCTTTAGGTAGTTGATGCTTTTATTAATAACAATACGTTTTAGCCAAGCCCCGAACGTACTTTCATAGTTAAAACTTGCTAAGTTTTTGAAAGCTGAGACGAAACTTTCTTGAACGATATCTTCGGCATCTTCTTTGTTGCTTAGCATTCTCATGCCAATATTATACATAGCATCAACATATAGCTCATAAAGCTCATACTGGGAGCTATTATGACCTGTCTTGCATTTTTCTACAAGCGCTTGGTGCGTAAAACGTATATCGGTTTTCAAGAATTTAATTGGTTATTTACCTTCTTAACTAGTTATCTACATCTCTAAAGACAATACGAATTTAAGATAGTTGCATGAAGTAAGGAAAAAAGTGAATAGGCAGTACAAAATACCATAAGCGTAAGTATTAATTACGAAGCTATTTAAAAGCACGAAAGGTCTAAAAACAAAAAGACCATCTATAAAAGATGGTCTAATGTGTATCAAAAATGGTCTGAATGAACTTGAAAGTTTAACCCCTTAGTTATATTATCGGCATTGTTTAATGAAATTCCATCTTGTGAAATCTCGTTCGTACAAATTACCTCTATAAGTGACGCGATCTCCAACAAAATAGCGTGTGCCAGATGACCACTCTTCTACATCACCACACGAATTATTGTTACCGTTAACTGGAGGGTAGATAGCATTTGTGCCAGAAATATCTAATGAGGATACTTGGGCTTGTCTTCTAGGTAATACATTACCATTAAGATCGGTTATTGTAGGTTGTCCATTTTTAGTAAAAGTATAGCTGCCATACATCATTGTTGAATTGATATCAAATTGACTTGTTACCAAAGAAGCAGAATTACTTTTAAAAAACTGACTAACAGCATTATCTTGTATATTTTGAAAATTTATACGGACAAAGCTATCTCGATCGCTTCTATTTTGTTCATGAATATACCCTAATGTATGACCAATTTCATGAATGATTACAACCGCTGTTGCTCTTGTACCTAAACGTATATAACCCTGTGAGCCAAACATACCCAAAGTTGCAACGCCTGAATTGCTATTATCACCCGAAGATGAAATGGTCACATAATTTGATTCATTCGTTCGTTCTTTGAATCGAATATTCGTTTTTGTAGTCCATTCATTAAATGATTTTTGCAGTTCAGAGCGAACAGATGAACTCATACCAATAAGTCGATAAACAACAGTACTATTCGTCCATTTTTGAACTCCGCCACCCAGACCAAGAGCTGTTTGACTATTGGCAGGTTCTGGATTATCAACGTATTTTTCAGGGCTATCAGACAATTGTTCATCAAAAAGCCTTGTATCACTACCACCCAAACTGTAGGTCCCATCATCTTCTAATTGGACCTTTACTTCATCACCTAAAAAATATTTGGTTATGAGTTTCGTTTCTTGAATAACCGCCGTTTCATCATCTACAGAAGTTTCAATTTCATTGCTTTCAGCATCTTTCTCGCATGCTGTAAAAAGCAACGCAAATACCAAAGCAGTACATGCTAATTGTAATAATTTTTTTGTTCGTTTCATTTTGTCATTTTTAGATATTATGTTCATTTAAGTTTTGGGGTTAAAACTCATATATATTTACGCATCTAAATGACTACAGGTGTTTGAAAACATGATGTTTTCGATGAACGGTATATGTTAAAAAATGTAAGTTTCTGACTGCCATTTAGTTATAAAATTGCAATCAGATTTCAAAGAGAAGTAGAAAAGCTAGATGGGAAGTTCTTAAGGGGTGTTTTTTTGCAATAGAGCGAAAGAGTTTTTCATATTTCAATATAAAATATCAACAACCAGAAGAAAGGCAACTGTAGCCTTCATAAGCTGTTACTAATAACTATTCTTCTATTATTTCGTAATCAATACTCAGCTTACGCAAAGCTCTTAAGGCAGAACCAGAGTTTTTATCATCTACTTCAATGTCTACAGGGTCACCATCTAGTAAAATAGCAGTAAGTTCATTCGAAAGTGAAGCATTTCCATTTAATGAAAGCTCTGTAATACAATTGGCAATAGCTCTTCGATCTGGTCGTTGCGCATCGCAAGACAATAAGTTTAATTTCATAATACAGGTTTATACCTGCAAGATACCAAAGTTGCGATTAGATAAGTTCCTTCTCATTTCCAATTTGGTCCATTTCATTGACTGGCTTATTTTTCTTCCAAGTTTTTTCGAAATAGCTGTATAATAAGTAGCAGCTTAATATCCCAAAAGGAATCATCACTAGACTCAACATGGTTTCATCAAGACCTTCTATAGATTCTGGATAAAAAAGACCTAGTATTATGCCAATTATAAGTCCGAAAAATATCGTTCCACCATAATATGATACAATTCCTAAAATGGCATATGTCCATTTATTTTTATCGTATTCTTCAGCTAAATTGTAGAAATACTTTCCTATCCAATACAGAAATATTAACCCTAACATGCTTTGTTTTTTAGTTTACTCCTTTAGTAAACGCTTTATTTTCATAAATAGTTTATTTTGAGATCTATTGATTAAGGTTGTAGAATACTTTTAACATGGTGTGTTTTCAAACAAGAGCTGTATGAAGTTAGCTCTGTTTCCTTTTACAATAGGTAGATTAGAATGAAAATTTAGTATACTATTCATTCAACATAGCCCGGTATCGCTTTTTGCCAACCATTTGCCAGTTGTATTGATAAGCGTTTCACAACATTACTATTTTTTGGTTCTTCAGAAATATTGACCGTCTCACTTGGGTCATTTTTACTATCAAACAATTCAGTACTTTTTAATACACCTCTCGTGCCAGTTTTATGGTTCCATGAATACCATTCGATATAATGATATTTCTTAGTGTTAATAGAATACCCCATATATCGTTTTCCATCGGCTGATACTTTAGGCCTGCGATGAAACTGACTAAAGGCGGCACTTTTCCATTGAAGTTCAGGATTTTCAATTAGCGGTACAAAACTGGTTCCTTCCATATAATTTGGTACTTCTATACCTGCTAATTCACAAAGCGAAGGATACATGTCTATCAATTCGGTGATTTCAAATGTTTGTTCACCTCTATTCAATTGGTTTGGGTACCTGATAATCATTGGCACTTTCAAATCAATATTATAATTTGTCATTTTACCCCAACTGTTATGATCTCCCAATTTCCAACCATGGTCGCCCCAAAGAATAATAATAGTATTATCGTAAATACCTATCTCTTTCATATGATCAAAAAGATCTCCTAGCAAAGCATCTACATAACTTACGCTTGCATAATACCCATGTTTTAGAATGCGTGCTGTGTCTTGTTCCATTTTATAAGAAGACTGTGGATGACCTATTTTATTAAATCCATCGTAGTGTCGTAACTCATACATAGAGTTCATAGTATGACCTGGCGCATTATCTGGCACGTTTGGATTTGAAGCTAATGGTATCTTCTCAGCATCGTAAAAATCCCAATATTTTTTAGGTGCTGTAAACGGAAGATGTGGTCGAAAGTAACCTAAACCCATAAAAAAAGGCTTGTCCATTTTAGCGATACGGATAAGCGTCTTTTTTGTGAGTTCATTTTGTGAACCATCATAATACATGGTATCATGCACATCTGCAGCCTCCCAGGCCGGACCTGTATTCCAACCATCCGCATATCTTATCGGCCTTAACTTTAATAAAGAGTCTCTTTTTAGTACTTGAGAAGCAGCAACTTCTTTACTTATATAAAATGTTTCTCCATCTCTTTTTAACCAATCTGGGCGCTTATATCTAGCAGGGCGCAAGTCAGGCTCATCCCATGAAATGGAGTCAGGCATATAATTATGAAAGATCTTACCGAGGTTTACTGTATGGTAGCCAAACTTAGAAAAATGCTGCGGCATGGTGACGGTATTCAGATTAATCTCTCTAAACTTATCACCTAAGTGCCATACTCGCGTAGAATCAGGTCTTAACCCAGTCATTAAGCTAGCTCTAGAAGGTGCACATACCGCTACTTGGGTAAAAGTCTGTCTAAAGGTCATTCCTTCAGCTGCTAATTGATCCATATTGGGTGTTACCGCAGTAGTATCTCCATAAACACCTAAGGTTGTTCGAAGGTCATCAATTGATATAAATAGTACATTAGGTTTTGTAACCACTTTCTCATTTGAGTTACAACTACATATCGTCAGAAGAACAAGAATTATAATCGAACAAAAAGCTTGTCTTTTATTCATTATTTTTTTTAGTTTACTACTCACTTTAGTCGTACAAAAAGCATTAGCGTTAGCAAGTATAATTTCTAATTTATCTTTTCAAAATAAAGATTTCGGACTCTACCATTTGATACTTTGCAACCAATAACTGATTCATTACTATCCCTTATAAATTCCACTTGACCAAAAAACCAAGAGTCACTAGAAAAAGTGTCTTTATTAGATAAGTTTAATCCAAAGTCACTCAACCTATTGTGCCTAGCTGTCAGTTTACCTTTAACAATTGCAAAATTATACGAAGTTGATAACTCTTCACTAAAGTATTCGCCAGTATAATGTGATAATCGAATTGCGGATTTATCAAAAGTTGCTATTCGTTTAACATCCATTACTTGACCACCTTGATGTAGCTTAAACAGTTCAATGTTTTTTCCTTTGTTGGAAATAAACTTAATTTTTGCTTCAACACCTACAATTTCAAATTCAGTTTCTGATAACGGATTTAGTTCTACTTGAGGTTGTCCAGTTGCTTGGGCCAATAATTTGCCATCATTTTCACTTATGTTTATTATAAAACCGGGTTGAAGTTCAAAGTCACCAATGTAAGTACTTAAAATGTCTTCATTTATGGTAATATCTTCCTTTGGTCTTTCACTCTCTATAGTTTCAACTTCTGCTTCAAGTTTATCTTTAAGGTAAACATCTACCACTTTATGAGCCAAGTCCCCAGCATTTAATTCGCCAGAATTACTAAATACAATTACAGAAAAGTTTTCATCAGGAAATCGAGTTAAATATGAGCGAAAACCGGCATCGGCTCCACCATGTTGTATTTCATTCAAACCTTTGTACTTGCCCACAAATTGCCCAAGAGCACCGCCAAAAGTTTCACCATTATTAAGAATTGCAGGGGTGTTCATTGTTTCAAGTATTGCAGAATCTCCAACTTTTATGTTTGAAAGATTCATAGCCCAAAGACTTAAATCTTCAACCGTTGTAAAAAGACTTGTTGCACCTACGTTAGCATAATTCAAGACACTTTTTTTTAATTCAGTACTATCTTTGTAGTAGGAGTAGGCTCTATTCTTTACAATCTTTTCATGATCGTCATAAAAAAGGGTGCTGTTCATTTTTAAAGGATCAAAAATTGATCCCTTAGTAAAATCTGCAAAAGTCATGTCTGAAATGCGAGATACTACTTCTGCCAAAAGTGTGAAACCTGTATTGCAATATGCAAATTCGTCTCCAGGATTAAAATTCAATTCTTTTTGTTTACTCACTAACTTTAAAACATGCTCTTTGGTAATAACATCATCTAATCGCCAACCCGCCATCGATAGTAAATTCCATTGGTCACGTAAACCGCTCGTGTGAGTTGCTAAGTGTTTCAATGTAATAGTCTTACCAAAATCAGGAACTTCAGGAATGTATTTTCTAATATCATCATCTAAACTTAGCTTCCCTTCTTTTTCTAATAGTAGTATTGAAAAAACGGTAAACTGCTTAGAAATAGAAGCAATATGAAAAATTGTAGATGTCTCAATCGGAATGTCATATTCAACATTCGCTAATCCATAGCCTTTTTTATATAGAATTGCTCCATCTTTAACTATAGCAACTGCTGCGCCAGGAGAATCAGTAGTATCCCAAGCTGCGAAAATTTCATCAACCTCATCATTTAGCGTAATTTCTGAAGTGACCAATTTATCACTAGATAGCGGACCTTTTGCAATCTGCGCATGAATTTGAATAAAAGGAGTAACTAAAAAAAATAGTGCTGATAATCTAAGTAGTGTTTGTTTCATGTTTTTATTTTTATTCAAAACTCGCATCGGTGAGACGTCACCATCGCGTACTTAGGGGGAGGGTAGTATGAATATAAGGGAGAAATATTGAACTCCAAAAAATGATATGCTATAATTCATGTAAGAACACCTTCACTTTATTCATTCTTTAAATTTGTGCTACAAAATCTAAAAAGACTTTTTTATGTAGCTCAAGATCCATATCAGGAGAAAGGGCAACCCTTGCTATATAATCTTTATCACCTTCTTTTGTTGTGCCTTGAGTAGATGTTGCGGGAATTGTCCAGTAACATCCTTGTAACTGACCATAACTCACACAATGCTTACTTTCATTGGGAATTTCTGTAATCATCATATTAATTAAAGTATGATTTAAAGCTCTTTTGTGTGCTTCCTTTTCTTCTGGTGTATTTCCTTTTGTGGGAAGATCTAAAGAAAATACCGATGGCGTAAAACCCTGTTCTGCCAATGTAGGCGAAACAAAATTGATTTTCGCATCTGGCAAAGCACCCTTAATAAAATTCACAAATTCACGGGTATTGATATACGCATCATGAATACGCTGATTCATTGATGGTAATTGCTTTGCCAATAGTTCCATTTGAAGATGAGTAGCCTCATTATCGCATAGTATCAGATGCAGTTCTATTTTATCCATCAAAGCAGCTGCCCTTTTATTACCTACCGCATAACCTGCAGTACATTTTCCGCCACTTGGGAATTTCGATCCACTAGCATACGAAATAGTTCGTACTGCTGCCAGTAGTTCATCGTCTCCTAAAAAATGAACATTCGGACAAAAGGTTTGATCCAAAATAAAAACAGGATCTATTGCAATTTCACCAGATGGGGTAGTCCGCTCTTTACTTAAAACTTCTTTTAATTGAACAAGATTGGGAACTTCAACTCTAGGGTTTGTTGGTATTTCAGCAATGATATAAGGTATAGCATCTTCACTCGCAATTTTAGCTAAAACTGCATCAATACTTTTCACCATATCATTTTCACCATCTACAAGCAAATCAACTACTTCTACATTTTTATTACATGCAGCAACGCGTCGCGCTTGGTCATTCGTACCGCCATAGCAATTTGGAGGGACCACAAATTTGATGGACTTCTCCTTATGATTTTCTTGAGCATCATGTATGAGTCCCATCATAATAGCATATTGAACGGATAGTCCACTAGAACCCACTAGCGCCTTTGTATGAGCAACAGTAATCGTACTAATAGATTCTAAAACACTTGATTTGTTTGATTCAAGACTAGTATTACTAGTTTCAAATCTAGCATTTTGAACGAGGGATTTTAAGGCAATTAGCGCGTTGGCAGGTGTCATCGCAATAGTCTCTCTTCTTCGCACATGTTGAATATCTGAGATGTATGATTCGTTATGTTCTCCATGAATTAATAAAATGCTTCCAAGATCACCATACTGATGAATATAAAAATCAGTATTGGTATTAATATCAATAGATGAAATTTCATTATGCTGTGAAATAAAAATAGTACTCCCATCAAACGTTGCAATTGGGGAGTTGCGCTCCACTTTTTCCAGCTTAAACGTATAGCCATAAACTTGCTTTACGATTTCAGCATCAAAAGAAGCTGGTAACTCATCGGTATATACGATTCGGGTGTCTTTATGTTCTAAAATATTTTTTCTTAGGATGGCTAAAACAGGAACCGTTTTGGATGAAAAACTTATGACTTGTTCTGATTTTAGATGGTTAAGCTTTGCAATACCCCATTCGAGAATACAAGATAACGGATGACCCAATCGAATATAATCATAAGCAGAAGGTAATTCACTTAGCGCTGATGTTTTATAATTGGCGCTATTACATAAGGCTTCAAACTGCAATAAGAATTGAGTTTTCGCTAATTTTTCTTCATAAATATCTAGGCGAT
>CALLIG010000008.1 GCA_938009735.1 uncultured Flavobacteriaceae bacterium | reverse complement strand
ACTGGAGAATTCACAGTTGAAACTGGTGTTGTTTTAAACGGAAGCATATTTGAACCTGACAATCATAATGTTGGTGAATACCTAATATCTTATGCTGCAGAAGATACTTCTTGTAAATTCTATGCAGATTTCACGATAAATGTAAATGCAGATTGCGTACCATGTGACATCGAAGACTTGGTTGTGTCAAAAACCATTACAGTTAATGGAGATGGCATTAATGACTTTTTTGAAATAACCGGATTAGAATCTTGTGGATTCACCTATAACGTGATGGTATTCAATCGCTGGGGTACGAAAGTATATGAAGCAGTCGACTATCAAAACGACTGGGGAGGTTATGCACCTAACGGATCTTTAGGTAGTGCAGGTATACTACCAACAGGAACATATTATTACATGATTTCTATGCCAGATTCTGAAATCGAACCTATTAATGGATATATCTATATAGGATCTAATTAAAAATTCATCCCCAAATGCTATTATTAAAACGATTCTTAATCATACTAGTTTTTTTTCTTGCCGCAACTTCTGTTAGTGCGCAGCAGTTGCCGCAGTTTACGCAATACGTGTATAATACCATGTCGGTAAACCCTGCTTATGCCGGAAGCCGTGAAACTTTGAATGTTACGGCATTACACCGTAACCAATGGGCAGGTATTGAAGGTAACCCTACAACTAGTACGTTATCAATTCATTCCCCTGTAAAATACAGTCGGGTCGGCTTAGGGCTGACCTACATTAACGATAATTTAGGTGATGAAAGCACCAATTACATCTACGGAAATGTTTCATATACCGTACCTCTAAACCGAACGATTAATATGTCTTTTGGTTTAAATGGAGGATTAACAAATTATAATTTAGCAACACCTGATATTAACGATCCGTTTTTCTCGGAAGGCTTTTCTCAATGGAATCCGAATTTTGGAGCTGGTATATACGTAAGTAGCAGAATGTGGTATATTGGTTTATCATCACCACGTCTTTTAAATACAGATTTGAATCAAGGTGAGTTTGCGGCAATTGAACGAAATAGCTATTACACCATTGGTGGTGTCGTATTTGATGTTGGGAGAAATACAAAATTTAAAACTACAGCCATTGCAAAAATCACAAACGGTGCACCAGCTAATTTTGATGTAACCGGTAGTTTTCTATTCTATGACAAATTTTGGTTAGGAGCATCTTATCGCTTTAATGACGCTGATAGTTTGGGACTTCTCGCAGATTATCAAATTTCAAATTCGTTTAGATTAGGTTATGCATACGATTTACCAACTTCTGATATTCGACCGTATTCTGGTGGTACCCATGAAATTATTTTGATCTATGAATTACCAATCAAACGTTTGGGTGGTATCAAATCACCTCGTTTTTTCTAAACTGGTTTAAAATCATTTAAAAACATAAAAAAGCCCTTTTCCAAAATTGGAAAAGGGCTTTAAATTTTTATAATTGTTTACCTGTCTAACTATTCTAAGATGCCATCAACAATACCGTACTTAACTGACTCTTCAGCACCCATCCAGTAATCACGATCAAAATCTTTCATCACACGATCAAAATCTTGTCCGCAGTTATCTGCTAAAATTTGAGCACTTAGCTCTTTTGTTTTGATGATTTCTTTCGCCTGAATCTCAATATTAGAAGCTTGACCTCTAGCACCACCACTAGGCTGGTGAATCATTACTTGTGCATGAGGCTGAATAAAACGTCTTCCTTTTTTTCCAACAGATAATAAAATAGAACCCATTGAAGCCGCCAATCCAGTACAAATTGTTGAAACCGGACTCTTCAAAGATTTGATAGTATCGTACATAGCGAAACCAGAAGTAACATAACCACCTGGGCTATTGATATACAATTGAATCTCTTTACTATTCTGCATATCTAAATATAATAATCGGTCTATAACATGCTTTGCTGTATCATCATCAACCATGCCCCATAAGAACACTTTACGTTCTTCCAACATTTTCTCGTCAATAGCCTCTTGTATTTTTCCTTTTTTAGAACTCATGTCTTAATTTCTTGGTAAGCTTCAAAATTAATCATTTTATTGGGAAATCGGACAGCAATAAAACTTCCGATTTTTAAAATATGATTTCAAAAGCGTTTATATTTGAGTAAATCAGAAAATCATGAAAAAAGTTGCCGGTTTAGCAGTACTACTTATTGTAATTACTTCGAGTTTCATTATCCCAAAAAATATCAAAAAAGAGATAATACAAGAAGATACTATTCTTGAAAAAGTCGCCAACGCAAACGGACTTCAAAACTGGAAGGATGTAGAAGAAATCAAATTCACTTTTAATGTGGATAGAGATACTACTCATTTCGAACGTACTTGGACATGGAAACCAAAAACCAATGACATCACAGCTACCTCAGCGGAAGGCACTATAGATTACAATTGGGCAAGTATGGATAGTATTGCGAATAAAACCAATGCAGGTTTTATAAATGATAAATATTGGCTACTGGCACCATATCAGCTTGTTTGGGATGCTAATAATGTTTCCCATACTCATAATAAAGAATCAGTAGCGCCAATGAGCAAAAAGGCCATGCAAAAGCTTACTATTGTTTATGGCGGTGAAGGAGGTTATACTCCTGGTGATGCTTATGATTTTTATTTTGGGGATGATCTTATCATTCAAGAATGGGTATTTCGTAAGAGTAATCAAGCTGAACCTTCAATGATTACCAGTTTTGAAGATTATAAAATGCTAAAAGGATTAAATATAGCAACCATGCACAAAATGGGAGAAGGAAATTTCAAACTCTATTTTACCAATCTTGAAGTAAAATAAATGGTATGCTATTTGTAGGTCAGTTTCAAACGAAACCAAGCCTATGAAACTTTTACCAATGCTATTTTTATGCTTTTCACTTACTTTCAGTTTTGCTCAAAAAGAGCATAACGGCGTAATTCTAGATAGTGAAACGAAAGAGCCACTTGAGTTCGTTAATATCTTTAATCAAAGTGATTATACGGTAAGCAATGTTGATGGTCGCTTTTCATTTTCTTCTTCTAATGATTCTGTCAATTTTTATCGAGTTGGTTATGATAAGCTAGAAACTACTCTTAATCAATTAAAAGATTCTGTCTTTCTTGACAAAAGTATATTTGAATTAAACGAAGTAGTTGTTACGAATGCAAAAACTATTTATCAAAAAATTAAAGATTCTATTACCCAAAATTATTTATTAGAACCACATACTGAAGCCTTTTTTCTTAGAACGCTATTAAAAAAAAATGGTGCCATAATTCGAGTACAAGATATTCAAGGAAATCTTAAAAGGAAAACTTCTATTTACGGCAAAGGTCTTGAGC
>CALLIG010000007.1 GCA_938009735.1 uncultured Flavobacteriaceae bacterium | reverse complement strand
TTTTCCAACAGTTGAAATTCCGAAGAAAAAGTTATCAATTACAATACCTTCTAAGGTAAACTCATTAACATCACCAACAAATCGACTATGATCCCAAGTTGGCGATGTGGTATCTCTCCAATAGATTTTATATCCTACAGCTCCATCAACTTTGCTCCATTTGAATTTTGCTGAAGGTTCTACAATACCACCAATTTCAACTTTTTCTGGCGCTGGTGGAGCCCAAGCTAAAGATGCTAAACTGATTGCGTTTACAGCGGTTAGTTTTTTAGCATAGTCAAAATTCACATGTTCTAATACATCACCATAATTAATTCCATCTTCGGTACGAATATCTTGATGCTGCTGGGTATAATTCTCATGCGCTTCCATAATTCGAATACCTGCGTAGCCTGCATCATTGAACGGGCGATGATGACCACCTCTTCCAAAACGATCTAATCGATAAATCATCATAGGGTTCATTTCAGGCATATAGGTTTGTGTGTTTTTATGCACATAGCGTGCCAATTGTCTTGAAACGCCATCAACTTCACCACCGTAAAAACGTCTAGCTTTTCTCTGTTTCTCGGTTTCCGTTGCAGGAACGGGCTCAGAGAATATTCTAAAATCTCGATTACTAACGACACCATCAACACCAGTAATATTCCCTATCATGTCATTATTAAAGATTCCTATGATATCCCAACCATCAGCTTTCATTTGCTCTACAAGTCCTTTACCACCGAACAACCCTTGTTCTTCACCTGAAAGGCCTAAATAAATAATACTATTTTCAAAGGAATATTTTGAAAGTACCCTAGCAGCTTCAATGGTGCCCGCCATTCCGCTGGCATTATCATTCGCACCTGGCGAATCATCAGTAAAATTCGTTGGGTCGCTTACTCTAGAATCGATATCACCACTCATAATGATATAGCGGTTTGGGTATTTGGTGCCTTTTTGAATAGCAACTACATTGACTACGTATACATCTTTTACAATACGCGGGTTTGTTCCTTTTTCTACTAAATCTTTTTGAAAAGAAACATCTAAGCACTCATTACATCCACCTGATATTTTTTCGAATTCGCTTTTTATCCACCTACGTGCAGCTCCAATTCCACGAGTAGTTGAAACGGTATCACTAAGCGTATGTCTTGTGCCAAAATTCGCCAAGGTTGTCACGTCTTTTTCAATGCGATCTGCAGAGACGGCGTCGATGATATCATAAATTCTTGAATCTGTTTGCGAGAAAGACAGCGAGCTTATAAAGAATAGGACAATTAATATGTTTTTCATTTTCTATGGATTTTTCAAAAGTGTGTTTAATTACTTGGTTTTGTTATTGTGCCTTTTTGTCGAAGCGCTACTAAACCTAAAACAGGACCTAAAGCTAAAAGTAAAAATAAATGTTTTGTATTGACCGTATTTGCTAAAAAAGATAAGATTTGAATACTCACAATACTTAGCGCAAAACCAATGCAGGTAACTAATGTTAATCCTGTTCCTTTTAGTTCTTTGGGAATTGCACCAGCAACCAAACTAGATAGCTGCGGTGAATCTGCTGTAACTGCCATACCCCAAAAACACCATCCGAATAAAAATAAATACGAAGGGCCTTCAAAAAGTAAAGGGGATAGTAAACAGAGTAGACCTGATACTAGAAGTGATATATGTGCTACTTTTTTACTTCCAAGACGTTGTGAAATGATACCACCAAGCATACAGGATAATCCGCCAAGGGCGATAATAATTCCGGTCCAAAGAGGAACCGAAAGTTGTTGCTCGTGAATGGTATTAAAAGTTTGAATCGCTAGGGGAGTAAATGCCCAAAAGGCATAGAGTTCCCACATATGGCCAAAATAGCCAAAGGCAGCTTTTCTAAATTCAAGAATCTTGAAAAGCTGAGCACTTGCTTTTAGTTGCAATTTAGAACTTGCTTTTCGAAAAGGACCGTTGGGTACAAGTAACCAAATAAGAAGTCCGCCCAGTATGGCTAGGGTAGAAGTAGCTTTTATAATACTATCAGGATTTTCACCCCAATCTGTTCCTCCTAAGACATACGGAAAAGCTGTACCTAATACCAAAGCACCTACCAAATATCCTAGAGCTCGCCCAAGTCCTTTTTCATAATAATCGGCTGCGATTTTCATTCCAATCGGATAAATGCCTGCCAAGAAAAATCCGGTCCCAAAGCGTGCTGCTAGAAGATACCATTTCGAAATTTCACCAGAAAGCAAAGAGAAATTACAAAGTGCCCCTAAAATAGCACAGATCAAAAATATTTTTGACGGAGAAAACCGATCAGCAATCATAAGCAAAGCAAAGACCAGGGTTCCGGTAATAAAACCAAATTGTACCGATGACAAAACATAGCCGATGATTTCTGTACCTAGGCCTGTCTTTTCAATAAGCTGGTCTAGTATTGCATTACCTGCAAACCAAAGTGACGTACTCGCAAACTGCGAGAATATGATGATGGGTAGAATGTGTTTTTTGTGATTCAAAAGACATCTTGTTATAAAAATGTCACCTTGCTAATTTTACCGTTTTCTACTTCGTAAATAGCTACGGCACTAAAGTTATTTCCATTCGCGGTAATGTATTCTTCATCAATAACTTTATTTCCAATAACAATCCTTGTTTTAATTTCACAGTTCAAATCAGTCGTCGAAGCGAAAAAACCAGCATACCCTTTGCGCATTTCTTCACGACCTTTAGATCGTGGTGCAGCAGGAAAGTTGAATAACTGAACATCCTCAGTATAAGTATCTAAAAACTTATCAATGTCTCTAGCATTGTAACCAACAAGTTGTTCAACAACAATAGGTTCAGGATTCTCAACAGATGTATCATCAAAAATGAAATTCATACTTGAAATAGCCCCATTATTGACTTCGTAAATGGCAACTTGCATGTGTTCTTTGCCATTACCAGTAACTTTTTCGCGATCTATTACTTTGTTACCTATGACTATGCGATCTACAACTTCGACCTCATAAACTTTCTTGTTTGGTGAAAGGCCGCTGTAATTTTTGCGCATTTTTTCATGACCAACATAAAGTGTGTCCTTTGGAAAATTTCGAACCACAACGTTTTCAGCATAACAGTTAACAAAAGCATCAAGGTCACCCGCATTATAAGAGTCCACCTGTTTTTGAACAATTTTGCTAGGTGGTTCTTCTGAAACTATAGCTATTTGCTTTCCGTTAGGACTGATTGACATTCTAGAAATATTATGTATTTCTTTAAAGTTGGATAAATTGATTACTGCTGGTTGTTCATTGTTTTTTAATGGATTCAATTTGTAAATATTGCTACCTTCAGGAACAAGAAAACCACCATCAGCCAACCAACACATATCTTGAGTTTTGCTAGGAAGCGGCGATATTAATTTTACCTCACCAGAAATCGGATCAACTGAATTTAAAATGTTTTTCCCATCCTTCTTGCTAATAAAACTGACCAATTTTGAATTCGGAATATTTTGTAAGGCTCTACCAACATTTTTTTGAATAGTTGTATAGTTTCCATTAGCATTCAAATTTCTTGAAATTAAATCCATTCTATTTTCCACCAGAATCGTAGCTACTAACATATTAGAAGTAAACCAGGTATGGTAGCCAATTTTAGCACCTTCTAAAACCACGCTAGAAGATCCGTCAGTCGTATTATATTTATATAAGCGTTGAAGCCCTGTTGTGTCTAATCGAACGGCTGATACCGCATTGCTTTCAGGAATTCTTAATGGAGAGTACTCACTACCCATTATTGTATTAGATATCCAAGTAGTCTCACCGTTTTCAATACTGTATTTGGCAATATCAGTTTGACCATTTCTTGTAGATGCAAAAATTACGGTATTGTCGTCGTAAAAAGAAGGTTGATTATCATACCCCTCATTGTTCGATATATTTTTGAGATTTGAGAGTTCTGTTTTACCATTTGTTGTAGTAATATCTGCTATGAATACTTCAGTACTAGATTGTGCACGAATTACAAGAGTAAACAATAGCAAAAAAAGTAGGAGTAATTTATTCATAATTAAAATTTTGACCTCAATTTAGGCTTTTATAAACGACTTCAAAAGTTCTCGTACTTTCTGAGTATTTTCTACGAAATATTTAGCGACGGTTTTTTGACGCCCTACTTTTACCGTTACGGTGCTTTCTGGTAGCTCTTGAAACATAAATTCATCAGTCCAATCATCACCAATAGCGAAAACAAAGTCATAATCTGCTTCCCCTAGCATTCGCATAGAAGCCCTGCCTTTATTGACGTTACTACTTTTTACTTCCATTACTTTATTCCCATTAAGAACACTTAAATCATCGGTACCAATCAAACTTGTAAGTACGGTAGATAATTCTGTTGCTCTTAAGTTTCCAAAATCAGGATCTGTTTTACGGTAGTGCCATGCCAAGGAGTAATTCTTTTCTTCGATAAAACTGCCTGGTGTTCGGTCTACAAAAGATTCTAGTACCGGGCGTATTTTTCCCATCCAATCGTTTTTGACATTTTCAAGCAGTTTAAATTCTTCGCCGCCTCTTGAAATCCAAACTCCATGTTCAACAATCATATTATAACCCTTTGGCAAAAACCATTTGGTAAAGGTGTCTTTATCGCGACCACTTATCAAAAATAGGTCAGTATCTTCTTGATTGTGAAGGCTATCAAGTAATTTGTAAAGTTCTTCATCTGGTCCTGCTTGTTGAGGGTCAACATGAAAAGCAGCAAGTGTGCCATCGTAATCTAAAAACAATAATCTTCGTTTTGCTGATGAATAATTCTGTACTATTTCTTGTAATTTTGTATCGGTAATGCTGCTGGAAACATGCGCTGCTTCAAGATCTTTTTGAGCTAGCAAAGAGGTCATAAAACTATTTGCCCATTTTTCTACATTATAACGCTCTAAGCGTTTTTGAAGTGATGCATTGCGGGCCTTTTGCTCTTCAATAGGCATGGTTATCGCCTGATGCAAGGTGTCTGCAATTTGTTCGAAATTATTAGGATTAATAAGTAGTGATTCATTCATTTCATTAGCAGAACCAGCCATTTCACTTAAAATCAATACACCAGTTTGATCTATTCTAGTTGCGACATATTCCTTCGCAACTAAATTCATTCCGTCTCGTAATGGTGTTAACCATGCAATATCACTCGATGTATACAAATCGATGAGGTTTTCAAAAGGCATTGATCGATAGAAGTACCAAATAGGTGTCCAGCTAACAGAAGAGAATTCACCATTAATTCTGCCTACTAGCTCATCTATCTCTCTTTTTAATAATTGGTATTGCGGTACATTCGAACGAGAGGGTACTGCTAAAATAATTAGCCGAACCTTTTCTCTGTACTGTGGATATTTTTTCAAGAAGTATTCGAAAGCATATAAACGCTTAGCGATGCCTTTGGAATAATCTAATCGGTCAATCGAAAGAAAAAACTTCGCTTCAGGATCTGATTCTTTATGTGAGTTCAAACGTTTTTGAAGTTCAGAAAGGTTTTCAGGACTTCTTTTGGAATGTTCTTCAGCAGCATCATGAAACTTCTTATAATCAATTCCCATAGGGAAAGAATCAACTTTTATAACCCTATTGTCTAAATATATATCGTTGAAACTAACTTCTAACCCTAATAGACGCCGAACTGAACTCAAAAAATGCCTTTCGTAATCGTAAATATGAAAACCAATAAGATCAGCCCCCAAAAGGCCTTCTAAAACTTCTTTACGCCAAGGCATTGTTCTAAAAATTTCATAAGATGGAAAGGGAATGTGTAAAAAGAAACCAATTGAAATATTAGGGCGTTTTTCACGAACCATTTGCGGTACCAACATCAATTGATAATCATGTATCCAAATGGTATCATCTTCACCAGCTTGTTCTAATATGGCGTCAGCGAACTTTTGATTTACAGATTTATAAGTATTCCAACTATCCAGCTCAAATTCAGAATATTCCAAAAAGTAATGAAACAAAGGCCAAATGGTTCTATTGCTGAACCCGAAGTAAAATCCTTGTACCTCTGCTTCTGATAAGGTTACTTTTGATGAGCCATGATTGGCGAGAGCTTTGTCAATATCATTTTCAAGTTCTTTAGGAATCTCTTCATCTGTCAAGCCACTCCATCCTATCCATAAACTATCACCACCTGAATGAACAGATTTCATTCCCGTAGCCAAACCGCCTACACTTGGTATTGCGGTGATGCTTCCATTGCTAATTTGCAATTGAACAGGTAGTCTATTTGAGATTATGATAGTTTTGCCCATATTTTGAATCTTTTTGTAGTCTTTTAAATCGATTGTTTTTAAATTTCGACAAATTGCTTCGCAAAAGCAATATTATAAGCTACTCAATCAAGATTTTTACGGAATGGATAATTTAGACTACGGAATAATAGGAAATTGCAGAAGTGCGGCGTTGATATCGAAGACTGGTAATTTAGAATGGTGCTGTTTGCCTGAGTTTGATTCCTCTTCTGTATTCGCTAAATTATTAGATGAGGAAATTGGTGGTAGCTTTGATATTATTGTCGATGCTAGTTACAGTATCAAACAGCGCTATAAGAAACATACCGCTATTTTGATCACTCATTATTCAGATGGCATGAACAGTTTTGAAATTCGTGATTTCATGCCGAGGTTTCGTAAGGAAGGTGGTGGCTATAATTCTCCGCCAGAAGTAGTTCGATATATAAAATATATTTCTGGTAAGCCTAAATTCAGAGTAAATTATAATCCTCGTTTAGAATATGCCAAAGGCGTAACCAAAACATATGTTAAGAATAATTTCATAGTTAGTTTAACGAAAGAAGAAAAATTTGACACCTTCTTTCTATATACCTCGTTTAATAAAAATGCTGTTGTTGAAGGCCGTGAAATAGAATTAACTGATGATGGATTCTTTTTATTAGGGTATAATGAGAAAATACTAAAACCAACAACGCGCAAAGTATATACAGAATTAGAGCGCACCAAAGTATATTGGTTGAACTGGAGTAGTAAAACACCCACCTATAAAAAATATAATGCACAGATTAGTCGTAGCGCCATTACTTTAAAGCTCTTGAGCTATGATAAAACCGGGGCTGTATTGGCCGCTGCAACTACATCTTTACCAGAAACAATTGGCGAGGTGCGTAATTGGGATTATCGTTTCTGTTGGATTCGTGATGCCTCAATGGTCATAAAAGTAATTGGTAAATTAGGCCATAAGAATGTTGCTCGCAGGTATTTACAATTTATTGTAGACTTGATTCCTGATAAAGATGAGAAGCTTCAAATCATGTACGGTATCAACCGTGAAAAGAAACTTACCGAAGTGACTTTAGAGCATCTTAGTGGGTATAAGGGGTCTAAACCTGTGCGTGTAGGAAATGCAGCTTACAAGCAAAAGCAAAATGATATCTACGGAATTTTGATGGATGTTATTTACGAGCAATTACATCAATATGCTAATGATGTTGAAAACGGCGAAGAACTTTGGGGTATAACCAAGGGGATCGTCTGGATTGTCTCTAACCATTGGAAGGAAGCGGACAAAGGCATTTGGGAGTTCAGAGCCGAAGACCGTCATTTCACATTTTCAAAAGTATTATGCTGGGTTGCTGTTGATCGCGCAATTAAAGTTGCCAAAATTCTAAGAAAAACTGGAAAAGTAGAAAAATGGACCGCATTAGAGCAAGAAATCAAAAAGGATATTCATGATAACGCATGGAATGAAGAAGTAAATGCTTTCACACAGTCTTACGGCTCAAAAGACTTAGATGCATCAGTCTTATTAATGGAATCCTACGGATTTATTCCTGCAAAAGACCCAAAGTTTGTTAGCACAGTTAAGGCTATAGAAAAAGAACTTAGTAATGATGGTTTGTTGTATCGCTATAAAAACGAGGATGATTTCGGACTGCCTTCTTCTTCATTTACTATTTGCACCTTCTGGTTTATCAATAGCCTCTTTAAAATTGGAGAGGAAGAAAAAGCAATGAAACATTTTGATAAATTATTGAGCTATAGCAATCATTTAGGACTATTTAGTGAAGACATTGATTTTAAAACCAAAAGATTACTTGGTAATTTTCCACAAGCTTATTCGCATTTAGCTTTAATTGAATGTGCAATCAATTTTTCAAATAAAGGCGCTGATGAACAAGTTTTAGAATCCATAAGGGAATAGGTAATTATTGCTTCAAAACTCATATAGTTTTAATGACTATTTTAATTTTATCTAGTAATTGAACAAGATGCTTCTCTGAAGTAAAAGGATTCATTATTGTAACTCTCATATAATGTTTGCCTCTTAGTTTTGTTTGTACAATATAGAATTCCCCATCCTCTAAGAGTTCTTGCCGAATATCAGCATTTATTTTATTTAATTGAGCTAGCTCTAAATTGTCGTCTATGTACCTGAAGCAAACAATATTGGTAACCGGACTGACGGCCAGTTCAAAGTTGGGCTCATCGTTAATCATCTTCCCGAACTGATTCCCTAGGTCATATAATTGTGTGACATATTCATCAAAAATGGATTCTCCATAGGTTTTTAAGAGTACAAACCAATGTAAAGCCATCATGTTTTTAGTACACTCAAAGGTCCTTTTTCCAGAGTTATACCAATCTGAGTCTATTGAATCTTCTAATAGGTAATCTGCTTTTTGACTAAAAGTAACATCTGAAGTTCTACTATCACTATAAACTAAAGCTGTGGTAATACCAGGCATCATCATCATTTTATGTCCGTCTATGACAACAGAATCTGATTTCGCAATTCCCTTTAGAGTGCCTTTGTATTTCGTAGAAAATAGCGCTGCGCCACCATGTGCGGCATCTACATGGTACCACAGCTTATGTTTTTGTGCAAAAGTACCTATTGTGTCTAGGTCATCTAAGACTCCAGTAGCGGTTGATGGTGCGCTGCCTACAATCGCAAATACTTCAATGCCATTCTGTGTTGCTTCTTGATAATACGATTCTAACAAAGAAACATCCATCGAGAAATTTGACTTCACCGGAATTTTTATCAAACCCTGTTCACCCAAGCCCATAATTTTAGCAGCACGTTCTATGCAATAATGAGCCTCTTCGCTGACCATAATGCCAAGTGGTTTGGTATGTCCGTCTTTCCATACATCTTTTGATACTTTTGCTTTTCGTGCACTAAGCATAGCTGTAAGGTTAGCTAACGTGCCACCAGAAGTTAAAAATCCGCTGGATTTAGAACCATAGCCAATCTTCTCGCATAGGAGTTCTGTGATAATTCGTTCCATGGGATTTGTTACCATTCCCATTTCGTAAACAGCGGTACCATTGTTTAAAATGGCACTAATCATTGAGGTTAAAACTGTAATTGGTGCAGCAGGACCTACCTGATGTGCAATGTATTTAGGATGATGTAAGTGTGTGGAGCGTTTTAAAACTTCTTCAAAAAGGGTTTCAGATTTTCCATTTTCAAGAAAATCTTTCCAATAAGATAAAGATTCATCCGGTTCCTTCCAATCAATAACCTTTCCAAGGTTCTTATCGAAAACTTGATTAATATGATTTGATAATAAATCAATTAATTCATGACCGTTCTTTTTGAAATCTTCTGGGGAATAAACTTTTTCTAGAAGCTTGTTTTGCATGCATAAATTTATGCGCTTCATAGATGTAAACCAAATAATAAACCGCTCACCTAACGGTGAACGGTTTATACTTCAGTCTCAACAAAAGTGTCAATCTGAATTAGCTATCTTAATTAGTCAAACGTATACCCATTGTCTGCTGCAACCTTATCCGCAATTTGTGTGCGTAAAGCTGCTACATTAGGGTAATTCGTATACTTAGTAAATCTTTTAAGTCCCATAAGCATCATTTTTTGCTCATCTCCTTCAGCGAATGATACGATGGCTTCTTTTCCACTTCTCAATACGATATCAACAGCGTTGTAAAGGTTCAATCTCGCCATGGCAATTTGAGTAGCCTGAGAATCTTCACCAAAACGTTTCGCGTTTTTCTCCGTTCTAAGAATGGCACTTTCTGCTACATAAACTTGAATAAGAATATCAGATGCTGCCATCATTAATTGTTGGTGCTTCTCTAATTCTGGTCCAAATTTTTGAACCGCTGAACCAGCAACCATTAAGAATACTTTTTTCAATCGAGCAACCAAATCTTTCTCTTCTGCGAACAACACAGAAAAGTCAGGAGCATCGAAAGAAGGAATACCCATTAGTTCTTCACCAACAGCGGTAGCTGGACCCAAAAGATCAACATGACCTTTCATGGCTTTCTTTACTAGCATGCCTACAGCAAGCATTCTGTTGATTTCGTTGGTGCCTTCATAAATTCGACCAATACGAGAATCTCTCCATGCTGATTCCATTGGTGCTTCAGCGCTATAGCCCATTCCACCAAAAATTTGTAAGCCTTCATCTGTCGTGAATTGTACATGATCTGAAACGGCTACTTTTAAGATAGAGCATTCAATTGCATATTCTTCAACACCTTTCAATTCTGCTTCTTGATGTGAGTTTCCTGCAGCAGCGCGTAAAGCAATTCTATCTTCAATATTTTTAGCAGCTCTATAACTTGCAGACTCTCCTACATAAACATTCGTAGTCATCTCAGCAATCTTAGCTTTGATAGCTCCGAAATTTATAATTGGAGTCTTAAACTGAATACGCTCATTTGCATAATTCACAGCTTCTTTAATAACTCTTCTTTGTGCATCTAAACATGCGGCAGCTAATTTAATTCTACCAACATTTAATGCGTTCATTGCAATTTTGAATCCGTTGCCTCTTTCTGAAAGCATGTCTTCAACTGGAACTTTTGTTTCGCTAAAGAAAACTTGACGAGTAGAAGAGGAGTGAATACCTAATTTCTTCTCTTCATCACCCATTGTGATGCCATTTTCTGGATTGTTCTCTACGATAAACCCAGTAATGTTCTTATCATCTTCAATTCTAGCGAAAACAATTAGAAGGTTACAAAAACCTGCATTTGAAATCCACATTTTTTGACCAGTAATACTGTAGTATTTACCATCATCAGATAAAACAGCTTTTGTTTTTCCTGAATTTGCATCTGATCCAGCACCTGGTTCAGTCAAGCAATACGAACCTAACCATTCACCAGAGGCCAATTTAGGAACATATTTTTTTCTTTGTTCTTCACTACCGTAAAGTGTGATTGGCATGGTGCCAATTCCTGTATGTGCTCCAAAAGAAGTACTAAAAGAACCTGTAGCACCAGAAATATAATCACAAACTAGCATTGTAGAAACGAATCCCATTCCCATTCCGCCGTACTCTTCAGGAACTGCAATTCCTAAGAGTCCTAATTCACCAGCTTTACGCATGGTTTCCGCTGTGAAATCATAATCTTTACTTTCAAAACGTTCCCAATGTGCCCAAAGTTCTCTGTCAACAAACTCTTTGGTACTATCACGCATCATTTTTTGCTCTTCGGATAAATCCTCCAAAGTAAAAACATCTTCACATTTAGTTTCTTTTACAAGAAACTGTCCACCTCTTAATATTTCTTTATTTTCTACTTCTGTACTCATACCTTATTTTGATTAAAGAATCAGGAGACAAGAATCAAGACTAAAATTTAAGTCCGTTTTGAAAACCTGAAATCATTTTTTGTAATTTTTGTATTCTATTTTCTAATAGCGTAAACTTTTCCTTTGAGATATACTTTTGACGATAAGCGACACTAAGTTGCGTTTCCCATTCAAAAGCAGAACCCAAACTATTTTCTATATATCTATTAAAATGTTTATCGGTTGATTTACTAGTTCCTTCTGCAATATTTGACGGAATAGAAACTGCGCATCTTGTAATTTGAGAAGTCAACCCAAATTTTTCAAAATCAGGAAACTTCTTAACCATTTCATAAGTATCATCTACTAACATCATTCCCTCTTCCCAAATCTTAAGCTTTTTAAAATTATGCCTACCCATTGGTCTTGATTCTTGGTTCTAGTATCTTGACTCTAATTAAGGAATTCAAAAACACCAGCAGCGCCTTGTCCTGTACCCACACACATCGTAACCATGCCGTATTTGCCTTGCATGTCTCTTTTTCTCATTTCATCAAACAACTGCACAGATAACTTTGCACCTGTACAACCTAACGGATGTCCTAAAGCGATTGCACCACCATTTACATTCACGATATCTTGATTTAAATCTAACTCGCGCATTACTGCTAAAGACTGAGAAGCAAAGGCTTCGTTTAATTCAATCAATTCAATATCATTTTGTTTTAAACCTGCTTGCTTCAATACTTTCGGAATTGCTGCAACCGGACCTATACCCATAATTCTTGGTGGGACACCTGCAGCGGCATAATTTACCATACGCGCAATTGGCTTAATATTTAATTCTTTTACCATGTCTTCACTCATGATCAAAACAAAAGCAGCCCCATCACTCATTTGAGAAGAGTTACCTGCGGTAACACTACCACCTGCAGCAAATACTGCACGTAGTTTGTTTAGTACTTCAACTGAAGTTCCTTTTCTTGGTCCTTCATCTTTTGTTACTGTGTACTTTTTCTTTGCTTTTTTTCCGTTCGCATCTAAATAGGTTTGCTCTACTTCAATAGGAGCAATCTGATCTTGAAAACGATCTTCAGCTTGGGCTTTCAAAGCTTTCATATGAGAGTTATATGCAAACTCATCTTGATCTTTTCTAGATACTTTGTATTCATTTGCTACTGCTTCAGCGGTATTACCCATTCCCCAGTAGTAATCTTCGTGTCCTGAATTCACCAAGTCATAGTTCAATTCTGATCTGTAACCAGTCATTGGTACAGAACTCATGCTTTCAGCACCACCAGCGATAATACAATCTGCCATTCCAGATTGAATTTTAGCCGTAGCCATTCCAATAGTTTCAATTCCTGAAGAACAAAAACGATTTACGGTTACTCCTGGTACATCAATAATATCTAATCCCATTAAAGAAATTAAACGTGCCATGTTCAAACCTTGAGATCCTTCTGGCATTGCATTACCTACAATAACATCATCAATTCTTTTCTTATCGAAATCTGGCAACTCCTTCATCATATACTCGATGGTTTCGGCAGCCAATTCATCTGTACGCTTAAAACGAAAAACTCCTTTAGGGGCTTTTCCAACAGCGGTTCTATATCCTTTAACTATATATGCAGTTTTCATGTGTCTTAGTTTCTTAATGGTTTACCTGTTTTAAGCATGTGCTGAATTCGCTCTAAAGATTTCTTCTCTGTACAAAGTGACAAGAATGCTTCTCTTTCGATATCTAATAGATACTGCTCAGATACGAGTGTTGGTTCTGATAAATCGCCACCAGCCATAACGTAAGCCAATTTGTTAGCAATTTTCTTATCATGCTCGCTGATGTAGTGACTAGCTTCCATTGAATCTGTTCCAACTAAAAACATACCCAAAGCTTGTTTACCAAGAACTTTGATATCTTTTCGCATTGGTGGTTGTGTATAACCAGATTCTGCCATTAGTTTTGCATGCGCTTTTGCTGTTGCAATTTGTCTGTCCTTATTAACAACAACGATATCTTTTCCTTTTTGAAGGTATCCTAAATCAAAAGCTTCATATGCAGAAGTCGAAACTTTTGCCATACCGATCGCTAAGAAATTATCCTGAAGAACGTTAAGCTCTACATCACCTTTTCTAAAAGTATCTGATGCTCGTAGTGCCATTTCTTTGGAACCGCCACCACCAGGAATCACACCAACACCGAACTCAACGAGTCCCATATAAGTTTCTGCTGCTGCAACTACTTTATCTGCGTGTAATGAAATTTCACAACCGCCACCTAAAGCCATTCCGTGTGGAGCAGCAATTGTTGGGATGGAAGAATAACGTAAACGCATTACTGTATCTTGGAACATTTTGATGGCCATATTAAGCTCATCATATTCTTGTTCAACAGCTAACATGAAAATCATTCCGATGTTTGCACCTACTGAGAAGTTTGCCGCTTGATTACCAACTACCAAACCTTGGAAGTCTTTTTCAGCTAAATCAATAGCTTTATTTAATCCTGCGATAACATCAGCACCAATGGTGTTCATTTTGGACTGAAATTCTAAATTCAAAATTCCGTCTCCTATATCTTCAATAATTACACCAGGGTTTTCGAATACCGCTGACGATTTACGAATGTTATCCAAGATGATAAATGAATCTTGTCCCGGTATTTTTTCTAAAGATTTTTTAGGGATGTCATATGCGAAAGTTGCACCCTCTTTAACTGTATAAAAAGATTTTTGACCTGAAGCCAACATCTCAGCAACCCACGGAGCAGCAACTTCACCTTCCGATTTCATTATTTCCAATCCTTTTTCTAAACCGATAGCATCCCAGATTTGGAATGGACCGTGTTCCCAACCGAATCCAGCTTTTGTAGCGTCGTCAATTTTGTAAAGGTCATCTGTAATTTCAGGAATTCTATGCGATACATAAGCAAACAATGCAGCGAAACTCTTTCTGTAGAATTCACCTGCTTTATCTTTTCCGTCTACCAATACTGGAAAACGATCAACAACCTTATCTATAGTTTTTGTTAATTCAAGTGTTGCGAACTTAGGTCTTTGTTTAGAACGATATTCCATCGTATCTAAATCTAAAGTCAAGATTTCACTCTTTCCGCCTTCTCCTTTTGCTTTCTTATAAAAACCTTGTCCGGTTTTACTTCCTAACCATTTATTTTCCATCATCGTATTGATGAAATCTGGTAATTGGAACGTGTCTAACTTTTCGTCATCAGGACAATTGTCATGAACTCCGTTAGCAGTATGTACCAATGTGTCTAAACCAACAACATCAACCGTTCTGAATGTAGCAGATTTCGGACGACCGATTACTGGGCCAGAAAGTTTATCTACTTCTTCAACAGTCAATCCTAAATCCTTTACCATATGGAAAAGACTTTGAATGCTGAAAATACCAATACGGTTTCCGATGAATGCAGGAGTGTCTTTTGCAATTACAGAAGTCTTACCTAAGAACTGTTCACCATATCCATTTAAGAAATCTAATACTTCAGGTGAAGTTTTAGGTCCAGGAATGATCTCAAACAATTTTAAATATCGTGCAGGGTTAAAGAAGTGTGTCCCACAGAAATGTTTCTGAAAATCATCACTTCGACCTTCACTCATAAATTTTATAGGAATACCAGAAGTATTTGAAGTAATCAAAGTACCAGGTGTTCTGTGCTTTTCTATATTTTCGAAAACAATCTTTTTGATATCAAGTCTTTCAACAACAACTTCAATGATCCAATCTACTTTTGAGATTTGAGCAATATCATCTTCAAGATTACCAGTTGTAATTCTACTGGCGAATTTTTGATTGTAAATAGGAGAGGGCTTTGATTTTAAAGCTGCCTTCAACGAATCGTTTACCAATCGATTACGTACAATTTTATCTTCTAGAGTAAGTCCTTTTGCTTTCTCTTTGCCATTCAGTTCTCTTGGAACTATATCTAAGAGTAATACCTCGACACCGATATTTGCGAAGTGGCATGCGATGCCGCTCCCCATTATACCTGAGCCAACTACCGCTACTTTTTTAATATGTTTGTTCATAGATGGGATTACGATTAATTAGTTGTTGCTTTTATATGTATTTTTTTTTCAGCGATTAAGCTGTTGATTGTATTCATTACTTCGAAAAAGTTTTCAAGTTTCTCTTCAGAAACACTTTCTTTAACGGTATCATTAAAACGAAAAACTACTTCTTTCGAATGATTCCTTTTTTCTAAACCAAAAGCTGTCAGATGAATCAAAACACCTCTACCGTCTTTCGGGTTTGGTTTTCTTAAAATCAAGCCTTTTTCTTCCATACGCTTTAGTATACGCGAGAGACTAGTGGCTTCCATTCCCATTTTCGGACCTAATGCCGTAGATGGTGTACCTGTTTTAGGATCAATACTTAATAAGGTAAACCCTACCGCCATTGTTGATTCAAACTCTTTCGCCTCTTCATTATACATTCTGGCAACTGCTTGCCAAGTGGCTCGGAGGGTATAGTCTATTGTAACATCTTTCATAAATTTGGTTGTGGGAACTCAAAGATAGCGAATATTTATTATGCATGCATAATAAATTATAAGAAAAATACCTAGTACTCCTTTAAATTCGTTGTACAGTAAGAAGCTTGGTTTTTAAAACTAAAAATCCCTCTAAAAACTTCATTTAGAGGGATTGACTATTGTTGTGGGTTAAATACTATTCCATCATTTTCTTAGAAAGTTCTTGAATTTTCTCCGCTTTTTCCGTCATATAGGCCGCTAAACGTTCGCCATCTGCACCAGTCATTTTACCAGAAACGCTTTGAGCCATAGTTCCTAACTCTTGCCCTTTGGTGGCTAAATTGGCAAATGCAGTCATGTCTTTACTTTCAGCTGCTTTAGTATACTCCTTTATGTATGCATCATATGCATCAACATAGGCTTGCACCTCAGGATCGCTGAAACTTGGTGTATCATCAGATGATTCGGCTGTAGCTTCTGTTGGGTCTTCATCTGTACTAGCTTCTGTTCTTGTTTGGTCAGAAGCATCCGTTTTTGCATTGTCTTTGCACGAGGTAACCATAATGGCTGCAACCATAGCAATACTTAAAAATACTTTTTTCATGATTTTAGATTTTGTTTGTTATTACAGTACAAACTTATCTATAGCATGTTCTTAGAATATCCCTGAAAAAGGGGGAAATCTTACTGCTGTTTTATGGGGATATTATTCTTATTGAGAAGAAGCTTTTCTTTTTTTGTATTCTTTATCTAATGCTATTCCATATGGAATAATAAAAATGGCAAAACCTAAAACGATAAAAATTGATGGTGACATTTCAGAAGAAGCTGATTTGGTAAAATATAAAACCAAAAAAATGAGCATGCATATGCTATAAACAATTATTACACCTAAGCACATTCCTCTTCTAGCTTTTAACTGTTCATCAGTTAAGTTTTGCACTATTTTATTAAACATAATACTTCAATCTAATGTCCGTAAATGTTATTATACAAATCCATGTATTTGCCTTTGATAATCTTACGTCGCAGTTTCATAGTAGGAGTCAAGTGACCATCATTGATACTCCATACATCAGGAGTCAAACGAAATTGCTTTACTTTTTCCCAT
>CALLIG010000006.1 GCA_938009735.1 uncultured Flavobacteriaceae bacterium | reverse complement strand
TTTTGATGGTACCGACTTAACTGTTGATGAAGGAACTACAACTTTTAGCGCTGATCTTTCTGCACTTGAAGAATCAGCTGATATAACTGCTGAAGAAACTAGAGCCTTAGCTGCAGAAGCTGCTAATGCAACTGCTATCGCGGCGCACAATACTGCAGATGGGGACTTAAGTGCTACAAACGAACTTTCGGATGTATCGCTTACCGGTACAACTTTAAACTTAACTAATCCGGAAGCAGGTGCTACTGGAGTTGATTTAAATACAACTTTCGCTACGGATGCTGAATTAGCCGCTGCAAGTGATGATGATATTACAGGAGTATCTTTTGATGGTACCGACTTAACTGTTGATGAAGGAACTACAACCTTTAGCGCTGATCTTTCTGCACTTGAAGAATCAGCTGATATTACTGCTGAAGAAACTAGAGCTCTTGCCGCGGAAGCTGCTAATGCAACTGCTATCGCAGCACATAATACTGCTGATGGTGATTTGAGTGATACTAATGAAATTCAAACCTTAACAAAATCTGGGAACACAATTTTATTGAGTAACGGTGGTGGTTCTGTTAATGAGACAGTTACTTCTTTATCACAAAATACAACTACAGGGGTTATAACATACATCGACGAAGATGGTGGCACCCCAGCTACCGCAAATATTGTAGGAGCCGAAACAAATAATGATATTACCGTAGCTGCTAATGGAGGTACCTTCTTTGAAAGTCCAATAAAAGCTTTTGGTAAAATTTCGAGTGGTGGCGCTGTTACAAAAGCTACAACCGGAGTAACTGTTACCAAACTTACAGGGAATGGTCATTATAGAGTCACTTTACCAACTGGAACAACCTCAGACGCTAACTATATCATTCAGTTGACCCAGCCAGGAAGAGGTGGCGCTGGAAATGACGACCCTGGAATATCCTACAACAACCAAACGACAAACAGTTTTGAAGTGATTATTGGCGACAATGATAATGGAGGTACTGATAGAGCTAGATTCGATTCAGAGTTTATGTTCACCATAATAGATTTATAACCAGATGAGAGCAATACTAAGTATAATTTTACTTTTAGTCCTAAAAGTAGGCTTAGCACAAGTACCCGATGCTAATCTACTCGTAAATATACATGCAGCAACTTTAGCCGAAATTAATGCTATAGCAAATCCGCTTGAAGGTTCGTTAGTATATAATTCTGATGATAAATTTCTGTATCAACATACTGGAAGTTCTTGGCAAAAACTTACTCCTGAAGGCAATGAAACAAAAATTGTAGCCAACGGTAATGTGGCAATAAGTGGAACAGGAACTAGTGGAGATCCTTATACAGTTTCTTCTATTAAACCGACATTTACAACTAACCCTGACGGTTCTTTCACATTTTCAAATGGTATTGATCCTGATGTGAACTTTAACCCAACTGTACCTGGCAATACGCCTATAGTTTCTAATTCCGATTCTGGAATCGGCAATTGTACTCAATTTGGTTTAAACGAGACAAGAGATCTTATAATTCAAGGTGCTTATTTTGATGGTGCTTCAACAGTTTTAATACCTGGTCAAACCATCAATAATGTTACTATAAATAGCACTTCACAAATTACCGCAAACATTACAACAGGAGGAACTTATGGCAACTTCGATATATCGGTAACCAACAATGCCGGAGTAGGAACCCAAAGTGGAGGGTTTATTCTGCAAGCTTCACCTGTTTTAAATACTTATGCGTATTCCATAGCTGAAATGACTCTTACTGGTTCAATGACCTATGATGGCAACAGTTTATCAAAAACGGCTACTGCCGGTTGGAATGCTCAAGGGTATTCAACAAAACACGCTATTAGCCCAGCATCGGGCGGGTATTTGGACTGGACTGGAAATCAATCTAACCAATATCTTATGGTTGGATTAAGTTCTAATCCTGACGCAAGTTCTTCGTATACCAACCTTGATTATGCGATCTATATGGTCTCGAACAGTCGTATTCAAATTAGGGAAAACGGGGCAAGTTTGGGATATGTAGACAGCTATGCCGCTGGTGATCAATTTCGAATAAATGTAGATTGCTTGGGCAATGTCACGTATTTAAGAAATGGAAATGTAATATTTAATTCCTCAAAAAAAGCCACTAATAATCTGTATTTCGACACTTCCCATCATACCGTTGGAGCAACTATTTCTAATATTAGCATTACCTATTAAATGAATAAAATAGCAACATATATCATTTTTTTCTTAACGATGAGTTTCGGTAGCACATTGTTAGCTCAAATAGATGAGAATCTATTACTCAGTCTAACAAATGCAACAACTCTAGAAATGAATGCTATTACCAACATGCCTACCGGGGCACTAATATTTAATAGCACAGAAAAATGGGTGTATCAATATAATGGTGCTTCCTGGGAAAAATTAATAACAACTGAAATATTACCTAAGGTAAATATTAAAACAGGTGATTACACATTAAAAGCATCAGACAATGGTAGCGTTTTTACTTTTGATAACACAAGCGATATGAGGCTAACCATACCATCTGATTTACCTATTGGTTTTAATATTAGTATTTATCAGATAGATGCTGGCAAGGTATTTTTCTCAGGTTCTGGCGGGGTAGAACTAAAAAATAGACTTTCTAGATTTAAAACAGCAGGAAAAGATGCTGGTGTTGGATTAATCTTTACGGCAAAAAATACGGTTTATCTAACAGGAGATCTAAAAAAATAGTTTTGGTGAAAAAAATTTTATTCTATATAGCAATATTTTTCACAATGATCTCATTTGGTCAGGTTACTAATTACAACCAGTTTCCATCGATGAGCCCATTGCATATACTTGATGAAAAACTTGAGAATATCAGTTTTGCATTCTCTATGCGTTTGCTAGAAAGTGACTACAACGGTCCTTTAATTAAATTAAGAAGAGCGAGTGACAACAGCTTGAAAGATTTTGAAATAGGAGATAATGACATTGTAGATTTTAACGCAATTGAAGCATGGAGAGGAAGTAACGCAGTTTATATTCATACCTGGTATGATCAAAGCGGTCTTGGTAGAGATGCAATTCAAGCAATAGATGCGAACCAACCACAATTTTACCCAGACCCAATTAAACCTTATTTCAAAGGAGATGGTAGTAATGATCATTTAACTGTTGACACTCCTAATGGTATTCAAGATGTTACCAACAATGGAAGCGAGGGAACAGTAATTACAATTTTGACAGCTACTAAAAAGAACCAGCATACTTTTGGAGTGCTTGTAGGCTCTAACCGTTGGTCAACACATATTAACTGGAGTAACAATAATGTATATTTCGACCCTGGTTATTGTTGTAATAATCCAAGAAGCTTTGCAAATTCTGGAAACGTTGATCAATGGGCAATTTATACATTTATTAAAAACAATACCAATGCAATAGGTCGTTCAAGTGGTGTTGAACGTTTTAACGGAACACACACTTCGGGAACTTGTACACGTACTGAAGATTTTGCAATAGGTTGGGCTACAGGGGGCACAGCATCTAGTCATTCCACTTCTTCATTCATTGAGCTAATTATGTACAAAAGCGATATTGCGGATTATCAAGAAATTGAAGATAATGCTATAACTTTTTGGAATCTATAACTATGAGGGAAAAAGCAAAAATCATATTAATATTGACTTGTACTATTGCTTTTTGCAGCAATATACTAGCTCAAGAAGCGCTACATAATTTTGGGAATTTAAAAATTCACAACGAAGGAGCAATAGGGTTTCATCACGATTTTATCAATAACGGAAATGCCGATGATAATTTTGGTACTGCTGGTTTCTTTAGTAATGATAGAATTTATATTCTTGGTGCATTTAGACCCGTTTTCAATGATATGGAAATCATGGTCGCAAATGATCTATTTTTAGAGGTAGGTGTTCGCGTAAAAAATAATACCAATTACATATTAGGTGATGTGGTTACCCCACGTAATCAAACCGATATATATCTTGATTATTTAGATAATACTTTTTACATAGGCGACGACAACCTTCGAAAAGTTGATGGCTACTCCTCCTTAAAAAACAAAGAACAATTTACCTTTCCTATAGGCGACGATGACCGTTTAAGAGCTTTAACAATATCATCTTTGCAGGTGATACCAACTGCTAAAAGTGCCTATTTCTTTGAAAACCCCAACATTCCTATTACCTTTTCTTCAAACTTCGACACTACCAAAAAGGCAGGAGATGTTTTTTCAGTTAGCACATTTGAATTTTGGTATTTAGATGGTGAAATTCCTGCTTGGATAACGTTAAATTGGGATGAGCAAAGTAACGTTTCAGATTTTGTTAATGAAGTTCAAGATCTTAGAATAGTAGGCTGGCATACAGAAAATAAAAGGTGGGAAAATTTAGGTGGATTAAAAATTAATGGAGATTTCAATTCTGGTCAAATCACCTCTGATACATTTATACCTATTAACTATTCAATTATCACTTTCGGAAGTAGTTTAGAAACCGTTATTAAAAACTTAGACAACTATATTCTAACACCTAATAATGATGGCAATAATGACTTTTTAGAAATTGAAGCCGTTTCTAGCTCGCCAAATAATAGCCTACAAATATTTAATAGATGGGGCAGAATGGTGTATTCCAAAGAAAACTATACCAATACCTTCGATGGCAAATCAAATGTAAATATGGTGGTTCAAAACAAGTTGAACTTACCTGATGGTATTTACTTTTATATTATTGATCTTAAAGATATTAAAATCAAGCATCAAGGGTATTTATATCTAATTGAATAGCAAAGCGAATCTAAATCAAATGAGGTTGAAAAATTGATTAGTTCTAAAGCTCAAATAGCTCAATCACACAATAATTAAGTACTTTTAAAACATCATTATAAAATACTTTGTCTTTGGCAACGTTTTTGTATTATTAGTACAAAAGATAAAACAACGGTATGGAACGCAGATCATTCATTAAAAGAAGCAGTATTTCAGGACTAGGCTTAGCGCTAGCTCCTAGTTTAGCATTTTCGCAAGAAAGAGATTTAGAATACTCTATTCTTGAATTAATGGGAAAAGAGGATATAGAGCTTTTCGGAGAAGGTATTAATCTTCGAGGCTTAGCCCATGATGCGTTCGTTGAAATGAAAAAAGCTGCATATAGTGATGGTATTGATTTAAAAGTAGTTTCAAGCTATCGTAATTTTGCTCATCAAGAAGCCATTTTCGAAAGAAAATATGATCGCTATACAGAAGAAGATGGAATGGAACCACTTGCGGCAATTGATAAAATAATTGAATATTCTACTATACCAGGTACAAGTAGGCATCATTGGGGTACGGATATTGACATTGTTGACGGTTATCGAAAAGTAGAAGGAGATGTTTTAGTTCCTTCAAAGTTTGGTGCTGGTGGACCATATGAAGATTTTAAAAAATGGATGGACGAGAATTCAAAAACCTTTGATTTTCATCTTGTTTATACCGAAGAACCAAAGAGAAAAGGATTTAAATATGAGCCTTGGCATTATAGCTTCGCCCCTATTTCGGTTCCTATGTTAACAGCTTTTCGCAGTAAAAACATTCTTCAATTATTACAAAAGGAAACCTTTTTAGGAAGTGAACATTTTACGAATGGATTTATTAAAACTTACGTCCAAAACAACATTCTAGATATTAATAAAGACCTCTTATAAGTCTTTTATACCTTTTTTGTACCTTGCTTCTCTGTGTAAACACCGTATACCATGAACAGAGGAAGTTGGAAAATTCGAATTTTTATTGGTTTAGCAATTGTCGCCTTTGCTTTTATTAGAAAATGCAACAATACTGAAGAGAACCCTTATACGGGTAGATCTCAGCATATCACTATGGATGCGCAGCAAGAAATTGCAATCGGTTTGCAGAGTTTACCTGAAATATCTCAACAATATGGTGGACTTTATCCAGATGAACGTATGCAGGCATATGTAGATAATGTTGGTCATAAACTAGTTCAAAATAGTATTGCCCGCGAAACTCCGTATGAATTTGATTTTCACTTGTTGGCAGATGATAAAACTATCAACGCTTTTGCGCTTCCAGGTGGACAATGTTTTATTACCTACGCCTTATTTTCTCAATTAAACGAAGAACAACTTGCAGGTGTTATGGGTCATGAAATCGGGCATGTAATTGGCCGCCATTCAGCAGAACGTATTGCCTCAAGTGAATTTTGGAGAACAGCTACTATGGGAGCAACAGTTGGCGCCGGAGATATTGGCAATGTTGTTGGTGGAATTGGTCAAAATACATTATTAAAAAATGGCCGTGGCGATGAATTGGAAAGTGATGATCTTGGAGTTCTTCTTATGATTCAGTCGGGATATAATCCTCATGAAATGATCAAAGTAATGCAAATTTTGAAAGCAGCGGCCGGTCCAAACCGGGTGCCAGAATTTCAAAGTTCACACCCTGATCCAGAAAATAGAATTGAAAAAATAAAAGAATCAATAGCCAAATATCAAGGTCAATCATAATGTTAAAGTGACCTAAATACTTGTAAATGAGTGCATTTTAAGTATATTTATAATTCCCAGTATCTTAACTCAGCACAGATTTAACCCTTATAGCTTAATTAATTACTCATGCTGAATTTGTTTCAGTATTAAATAAGACTATAATGGGAACACTAACACACTTTTCTAAACTTTACGTTCAGGCGTTTGAAGATTGCAAACCAAAAGCGGTCGTCATTCTGTTAAAAGTATATTCTGTTTTTTGCGCAATAATGCTTTTTATGGCCTTTTATGCATTATCGCATAGAGCATTAAACGGTTGGGACTTCTAAATAATATACGAATTCATCTCTTTTACTTGAACACTATTTGAATGAAACATTGAGTATTAAAAAACCACTTGTAATAACAAGTGGTTTTTTGGTTTTTAATTGATGAATAAACGTTTAGCTATCAAGTATTTTCCAATAGAATTGCAAGTACCTCTTTTGAATTGGAAATCTTTGCATATTTCTCAATTGTCCAACCTTTATTACACTTTTTACCAAGATCTGCACCGTTGGCAATTAGTACTTTCAAAATTTTTGCTTTGTTGTATCGTGCTGCAAAAATTGCAGGAGTCATTCCTAATGACTTTTTATTTACATCTTCACCAAGAACAATTAATCGTTTTACGGTGTTGATATCTCCCTTCATAATAGCTTTACAAAAGGCGTTGAGTTCTACTTTTGCAACATTTTCAATTGCGATGAAATCGCTGTTACAAGTTCTGTTTTTAGCCAAAAGGCCTGAAACCATAAGCATACAAGATGCCATGGTTAAAATCGTTTTTTTCATGATGAGTGAATTTAGATTGATGAATAAATATTGTCTATATAAATATAGACGATGCTAATGATACTATGTTTCATGATTAACAGTTAAATAACTAACATTTAACATATGAGACGATTTTTAGTTAATTTTTTAACATCTATATATTCAATAGTGAATTTTATAAAAAGGAAAACAAAATACTAGTGATACCGTCTAATTCACACTATTTTTGAATTTCCAATAAATTTATTGAAATGAATAAGAAAGTAATCTTAATGATTTTAGATGGATGGGGTAAATCTCCAGACCCTAAAGTCTCTGCAATTGATAATGCTAAAACTCCTTTTATAGATAATTTGTATACCAAATATCCTCATGCACAATTGCGCACAGATGGACTTCATGTTGGTTTACCAGAAGGTCAAATGGGTAATAGCGAAGTTGGACACATGAATTTGGGTGCAGGTCGTATTGTTTATCAAGATTTGGCTAAAATTAACTTAGCGATTGAGAACGATACTTTAAAAGATGAAAAAGTACTAGTTGACGCGCTTAAATACGCATCAGACAATAACAAAAACGTTCACTTTTTAGGATTGTTAAGCGATGGAGGTGTACATGCTCACACGAGTCACTTAAGAGGATTTATTGATCAAGCAAACAAAGCTGGAGTAAATTCTTTTGTACATGCTTTTACAGATGGTAGAGATGTAGATCCTAAATCTGGTAAAGGATATGTTGCCAAACTAGAAGACTATATCTCAGGTACAAAAGCAAAACTAGCATCTGTAACCGGACGTTATTATGCAATGGATAGAGATACCCGATGGGAACGAGTTCAACTAGCTTATGATGCATTGGTAAATGGTGCTGGAATAAAAACCTCAAATGCAACTGCTTCTATTCAATCAAGTTATGATACTGATGTTACTGACGAGTTCATTAAACCTTTAATTCTAACAGAGAAGGATCAACCTGTAGCTAGAATTCAAAAAGATGATGTGGTTATCTTTTTCAATTTTAGAACAGATAGAGGTCGCGAGCTTACAGAGATGTTAAATCAAAAGGATTTTCCAGAATACAAGACAAAAAAAATTGACTTATACTATGTAACCATCACAAACTATAGCGATGCTTTTAAAGGTATAAAAGTCATTTTCAACAAAGATAATATTACAGAAACTTTAGGAGAGGTTTTAGAAAAAGCAAATAAAAAACAAATTAGAATTGCTGAAACTGAGAAATATCCGCACGTTACTTTTTTCTTTTCTGGCGGAAGAGAAGAACCTTTTGAAGGAGAATCAAGAATATTAAAAAACTCACCCAAAGTAGCGACCTACGATTTAAAACCCGAAATGTCCGCTTTTGAATTAACGGATGCTTTAGTAGCAGATTTAGAAAAAGAAACTGCTGATTTTGTATGCTTAAATTTTGCAAATGGTGATATGGTAGGTCATACAGGGTCTATGCCTGCTGCCATAAAAGCATGCGAAGCTGTTGATACTTGTGTTGAAAAAGTAATAACTACAGGTTTAAATCATGGTTATACAACTTTATTGATTGCAGATCACGGAAACTGTGAAACTATGATGAATCCTGATGGATCACCACATACCGCACACACTACAAACCCGGTTCCATTTATTTTAGTTGACAACGAGTTGAAAACTATAAAGGATGGAGTTTTAGGAGATATTGCTCCTACAATTTTAAAGCTAATGGGCGTTGCCCAACCAGCGGCAATGACTCAAAAAGCTTTGATTTAAAAAAGTTTTACCTTTGTTACAATGATTATAGTAAAAACGGCTGAGGAAATTGAATTAATGCGTGAAAGCGCTTTAATTGTTTCAAAAACATTAGGTATGCTCGCAGGCGAAGTAAAACCTGGAGTTACCACTTTGCAATTAGATGCTTTAGCGGAAACTTTTATTCGCGATCATGGTGCAATTCCTGGTTTTTTAGGCCTCTATGATTTTCCGAATTCTCTTTGCATGAGCCCAAATGCTCAAGTAGTACACGGCATTCCCAATAATACTCCTTTAGTTGAAGGAGATATTATATCAATTGATTGCGGCGCATTAAAAAATGAATTCTACGGAGATCATGCTTATACCTTTGAAGTTGGAGAGATAGCACCAGAAACTAAAAAAATGCTTGATATTACGAAAGCATCTTTATACGTTGGTATTCGCGAATTCAAAAAAGGAAATCGCGTAGGCGATGTTGGCTACGCAATTCAGAAATTCACCGAAGATCATGGTTATGGTGTTGTACGAGAATTAGTAGGGCATGGCTTAGGAAAAAAAATGCACGAAGATCCTGAAATGCCGAACTATGGCAAAAGAGGAAGAGGCAAAAGATTCATTGAAGGTATGGTGGTAGCCATTGAACCTATGACTAATTTAGGTACACGCCGCATCAAACAATTAAATGATGGTTGGACGATTCTAACAGCTGATGGTAGACCTAGTGCTCACTTTGAACATGATGTAGCCTTGATTAACGGAAAACCAGAACTACTGTCAACCTTTCAATATATCTATGAAGCATTAGGTATCAAAAGTGATGAAGAAGATGAGTTCAGAGCAACAAAACTTCAACTTTAGGAGCAATCTGGGTGAAAAAAATCTTCAAATACATCTTGAATAACATTCCAAGACCTCTACTTATTAAATTAAGTTATTTGGCTCGGCCCATTTTAGCCTTCTCAATGAGAGGCAGAAATCATACCGACCCTATCGATGGAAAACAATTTAAAAGCTTTCTACCTTACGGATATGAAAGTCCTCGTGACAACGTTTTGTCGCCCTCGACCCTATCACTTGAAAGGCATCGTTTGTTGTGGTTGTATTTGAAAAATGAAACCGATTTTTTTACTGCTCCACTAAAAATTTTACACTTCGCTCCTGAACAAGCTTTTTACAAAAGGTTTCGTAAGCTTAAAAATCTTGACTATGTTACCACCGATTTAAATTCCCCCTTGGCAGATGTGAAAGCAGATATTTGTAATCTTCCTTTTGACGATGCTTCTTTTGATGTTATTTTTTGTAACCACGTTTTAGAACATATTCCTAATGACACTAAAGCCTTACAAGAAATGTATCGCATTTTAAAACCTGGTGGTTGGGGAGTTTTTCAAATTCCGCAAGATTTAAAAAGAGCGACTACTTTTGAAGATGACAGTATTACCGACAGAAAAGAACGTGCTAAAATCTTTGGTCAATACGACCATGTTCGCATTTACGGACTTGATTATTTTGAGAAACTAAGAACTATTGGTTTTAAGGTAGAAGAAGTCGATTACACCTCTCAAATGTCATCAGAAGAAATTGAAAGGTATCGTTTAGCAAATGGGGAGATTATTCCTGTGGTTCGTAAATAATTAATCCTTAACAAATTTCTTAAAGCCAGCTGTCATAAATTCTGTGGTTTTACCATTATCATCAAAATAGATGATATACGCATTCAAGCTTTCTGTTTTTGATAAAATCTCTACGGCACTAGTGACATCCATAGCCATAAAAGCTGTAGCATAGGCATCTGCTTCTGCACAGGTTTCTGCTAAAATATTAACACCTAATGTTTTACCGTTTTTTGTAAAACCAGTTAAAGGGTCCACCGTATGTACATATTTATTACCAGTTACGGAGTCAATTCTAAACTTTCGGTAATTTCCGGAAGATGCCATGGCTTTGTTTTTCAATCGAATTGAAACCTTAGCTGCCTCCTTCTCTGGATCTTGTATTTCTACACCCCAGGGTCTATTTCTAAGAGTATTTTTTCCTTTAGCAAGAACTTCTCCCCCAACTTCTACAAGATAATTTTCAATTCCCTTTTGATCCATTAAGACTGCCAAACGATCAATCGCATATCCTTTAGCTATAGCATTAAAATCAAAGTAAATATTTTTATTTTCCTTTCGGATGGTGTTTTTTGAAGTCAATACAACCTTATCAAAACCAACATACTGCATCAAACTATCAACTCGAGTGCTATCTAATTGTATTTGCTGACCAGGTCCAAATCCCCAAGCATTCACCAATGTGCCTACAGTAGGATCAAAATAGCCATTCGTGTTTTTATAAATCTCATGAGACAATTCAAATACTTCTTGAAACATAGTATCAACTACCAAAGTTGAATCCCCAGCATTAATTTTAGAAATGTCTGAATCGGCCATATACGTCGACATCGATTTATTAATAACTACAAATACAGAATCAATTTCTTGCTGATAATCAAGCTCTTTATCTGCTAAATAAATAATATTATACGATGTGCCCAAAGCACCGCCAACATTTTGATTTCTGATTATTTCCGGAGTACTAGAAGCACATGAAATAATAAATAATGCAGTAATAACTAAAAGTAAATTTCTCATACTCCTCTTTAAAATCAATAGTACAACTTATTGAATTTGAACCAAACCATCATAATCGACAATATATTCTTCACCTAAATACACCGGTAAATTATAATCAGCTGCGTTAACCAATCCAACTCCTGCATAAAATGTATCTGCTTCAAATTTTACGGCATGATCTTTCATTTTATGTAAATCTGCCTTAAAGAATTCAAAATCTTTAGGGTCGCCGGGATATTCGATCGCCTTTACAACGATGAAGCGCATTTTCTTCTCTTTAATGCAGACGAACTGCGGATTCTTTTTCAGCTCACTATTGACCGCCATAAACTCAAAACCGTCAGCTTCGAGTTGTTTACCAACTAGATTCATTGCCAAGTTATGAAGCTCTTGTTCTGTTAATGGTTGCATAATCTTAGTATCAAAAAAACCGATAGCAAGCTATCGGTTTTTGTTTTTTATTCTTTGTTTCCTTCACGTATGGATAAGAAATAAGCAAATGGAATTTAAAGCCTAGCCACCGAAATCATCAAAGCGGATGTGCTCATCAGGAATTCCGAAATCTTCACCCATCTTTTGAACAGCTTGATTCATTAATGGTGGTCCACAGAAATATAATTCAATATCCTCAGGCGACTCATGGTGGCTTAAATAGTTATCAATAACACAATTGTGTATAAAACCCACAAAACCATCACCAGGAGCTTCTACACTCTCTTTCACCTTCCAATTATCTTCATCTGCTGGCTCAGAAAGAGCTAGATAAAATTTGAAGTTTGGAAATTCTTTTTCTAATTCATAGAAATGATCTAAATAAAACAATTCTCTTTTCGAACGACCACCGTACCAGTAACTAACTTTACGGTTTGTTTTTAATGTTTTGAATAAGTGGTATAAATGTGATCTCATCGGAGCCATACCAGCACCACCACCAACATATAACATTTCTGACTCAGATTCATTGATGAAGAATTCTCCATAAGGTCCTGAAATAGTAACGTCATCACCTTTCTTTAATCCGAAGATATACGAAGAAGCTACACCTGGGTTAACATCCATCCAACCATTCTTAGAACGATCCCATGGTGGAGTAGCAATACGTACATTCAACATAATCTCTCTTCCTTCCGCTGGGAAAGAAGCCATTGAATATGCTCTTTCTACAGTTTCAGGATTTTTCATTACCAAAGGCCAAAGATTAAACTTGTCCCATTCGGCTTGAAACTTATCTGGCGTTTCATGTTCTTCTGGGTGTGCTGTAATATCCATATCAGCGAACTTCACTTCACATTGCGGAATTTCGATTTGAATATATCCACCAGCTTTGTAACCCATATCCTCAGGAATTTCTACAACAAATTCCTTAATAAAAGAAGCAACATTATAGTTACGAACTACTTTTGCTGGCCACTTTTTAATTCCGAATACTTCTTCAGGAATGGTGATTTCCATATCCTGCTTAACTTTCACTTGACACGCTAAACGTGCTCCGTGGTTCAATTCTTTTTTAGAGAAATGTGGAGTCTCTGTTGGTAGGGCTTCTCCCCCACCAGTTAGAACGTGGCATTCACATTGAATACAAGTTCCACCACCACCACATGCAGATGGCAAAAACACCTTTTGATTACCTAAGGTTGTCAAAAGCGTGCTACCTGATGCCACCTCAATCTTCTTTTCGCCATTTATTGTAAGCGTAACTGGACCTGAAGGTGATAGTTTTTGTTTAGTAAATAGCAAACCAGCTACCAATAGCATTAGAATTAATAAAAATGCTACTACGGTAATCAGTATTGTTCCACCTGTACTTGCAACTAAAAAAATCATACTTACTTGTTTATTGCATCGTTATAAGAAACTTCCTTTTTGTCCATTTCTTTTAAATCTTCTTCTTTATTTTTCTCTATAGTTTGAACAGCAGTATTTTCCACCTCGGCTGGTTCTTCATCTCCACCACCAGTTAACATTCCGCCAAAACTTTGAAAACCAATACCCATTAATCCGGTAATGATAAATGTTATTCCTAATCCTCTTAAAGGTGCAGGAACATTTGAATATCTAATTTTTTCACGAATAGCAGCAATTGCCAAAATGGCCAAAAACCAACCAATACCTGAACTAATACCATAATTTAATGCTAGACCTAGAGTTTCAATTTCTCTTGCTTGCATAAATAATGAACCACCCAATATCGCGCAGTTTACTGCAATTAGGGGTAAGAATATACCAAGTGAATTATATAAGGATGGTGAGAACTTCTCAACAACAATTTCTACCAATTGGACCATTGTTGCGATAGTTGCAATGAAAAGAATAAAGGATAAGAATCCTAAATTGTAATCAGCATACTCAGGTCCTAACCAAGCTAAGGCACCATCTTGCAACAAATACTTATCTAATAACCAGTTCAAAGGAACGGTTACGGCAAGTACAAAAATTACAGCTGCTCCAAGACCAACCGCAGTTGCTACTTTCTTGGAAACCGCCAAATAAGAACACATTCCCAAAAACACAGCGAAAACCATGTTATCAATGAAAATGGATTTAAAAAATAACTCTATATGCTCTAACATAATCTTATGCTTAAATCGCTAATTAATTTTCTTCTACTAATGCTGGGGTTCTTGCACGTTGCACCCAAATAATAATACCTACAACTATTAAAGCTGCTGGCGGAATGATCATGAATCCGTTGTTTTCATAACCAGTTGCATACAATCCTGTTTTTAGAATTGGATCTCCTAAAACAGGGATACCTAATAAGGTACCTGAACCTAAAAGTTCTCTGAAAAATCCAACAATAATTAAAATCACGCCATACCCTAAAGCATTTCCAATTCCATCAAGAAATGATTTCCAAGGCCCGTTTGCCAACGCAAAAGCTTCAAAGCGGCCCATTATTATACAGTTTGTAATAATCAGTCCAACAAATGCCCCAAGCGTCTTACTCAGTTCATAAGCAAAAGCCTTTAACACTTGATCAACTACAATAACCAATGTAGCTACTACAATTAATTGAACAATTATTCGAATTTTTGATGGGATGATATTTCGCATTAGTGAAATAACAACATTACCAATACCTAATACAAATACAACTGCAACCGCCATCACGATTGACGCTTCAAGTTCAGCAGTAATTGCGAGGGCAGAACATATACCCAAAACTTGAATGGTAATTGGATTATTATCTGCTAACGGATCTAAGATAAGACTCGTATCTTTTTTTGAAAGTAGTGCCATATTACTTAACTCTTATTGTTTCTAAATAGGGTTTGTACAAGTTGACGCTTTCTTTGATCATTGCAGCCACTCCGTTTCCAGTAATAGTAGCTCCTGCTAATGCATCAACCTCATTGTCATCTTTTGTTTTATTCAAAGGATCATTATTTCCTTTTGCTACTGCTATACCAGCATATTGCGTTCCTTTCAAAATGGTTTCACCATAGAAATCATCCATAAAGTAGCGCATCTTAATATTTGCTCCCAAGCCCGGTGTTTCACCTTTATGATCAAAATACACCCCTTGAACAGTCATAGTATCATCTAAAGCAACAAAACCCCAAATGGCATCCCATAGTCCTTTACCGTACATTGGAATTACATAAAACTTCTTATTATCCTTCTCGCCTATAAAAACAGGTAGCTTAAAAGACTCACCTTTCTTTTTAGCCGCCAATTGCTTTTTTAAATCAATTAAATAAGCTTCTTTATTTTCGGTTATTTTATCACCTTCAATAATTAATTGCTCTGTGATATATTTTGAAAATTCAGCTTCAACTGCATCAGTAGGTATGAAATTTACCGCACCAACATCATCACCGTTTTCATTTACACCAATAGCGTAAAGAATATTTTGCTGTTTTTCGAAACGTTCGTTCTCTACGATAGTCGGTCTTAAATAGGAAGCCAAAAATGCAAGAATAGAACCAACTACCACAACCATAACGGCTGCAAAAATTACGGTGTAACTATTTTTATCTGTATCAATTGCCATAACTAAACTGTTTCTGCTTGAAGTTCTGCTGCTTTACCATCCGAGTCTTTTGGAAGGATAACTGCATTTTCTAAACGTTTCATTCTTCGTTTTACATTTCCGCGCACTACATAATGATCAATGGTTGGTGCAAAAACGTTCATTAATAAAATGGCTAAGAATACGCCTTCTGGATAAGCAGGATTAAATACCCTAATCATAACAGAAAGGAAACCTATAAAGAAACCATAATACCATTTCCCTTTATTTGTCTGTGCCCCTGTAACCGGATCAGTTGCCATATAGACAATACCAAAAGCCAAACCACCTACAATTAAATGTTTCCAGAAATCAAAACTCATTAAGCCGTAAAATTTACTGGTTTCGGTAACCCATCCCATTTCAACAACTTGGTTAAAGATCAATCCCATAACTAAAGAACCTAAAACAGCACTTAGCATAATTCTCCAACTTGCTATCTTACTAAAGATTAAGAATAAACCGCCTAAAAGAATTAATAAGGTTGGTGTCTCACCAACTGAGCCAGGAATAAATCCGTAGAACATGTCCCAAGTACTATATACTTGATCCATAGCAGCGCCTTTATTTTGTGCTAAATAACCTAAAACCGTTTCGCCTGATATGGCATCTACATCTGTAGCGCCAGCTAAAATAGCTTCTGAACGCTCTCTTGCTTCATATACCCATACCTTATCACCACTCATCCAAGTTGGATATGCGAAGAATAAGAAAGCACGAATGGTTAGTGCCGGGTTCAATATGTTCATTCCAGTTCCACCGAAAACTTCTTTTCCGATAACTACACCGAAAACAACAGCAACAGCTAACATCCATAGTGGCGTGTCAATTGGCACTATTAATGGCACTAAAATACCAGTAACTAAATACCCTTCTTCTACCTCATGACCTTTAATAACTGCAAAAATGAATTCGACTAAAAGCCCGACGCCATAAGAAACAGCTAATAATGGAAGAACCTTTATGATTCCAATCCATGCGTTATCCCAAGTCAAGAAATGATCCATCAAAGAAAAATTCTCTGGAAAACCATTTAATGCTGAAAAGTGTTGATAGCCAGCATTGAATATTGAAAATATTAAAACTGGAACCAACGCCATGATTACCGTATTCATGGTACGCTTTAAATCATCAGCACCCCTAATATGAGAACCGTTATGCGTAGTTTCATCAGGAGCATATAAAAAAGTATGAATGGCATTGAAGGCCGGAGCCATCTTTTTACCTTTATACTTTTGCTTAATCTCGTGTAATTTTCCTTTTAAGCCCATGTTATCCTATTTCTTTTTGTAATAAATCCAATCCTTCACGAATGATCTGTTGATGTGGTTGCTTAGATATGCAAACAAACTCTGTCAATGAAAAATCTTCTGGTGCAACTTCATACAAACCTAACTGCTCCATTTCATCCAAATCTTTATACATACAAGCTTTAAGCAATTGCATAGGAAAGATATCAAGCGGAAAAACTTGCTCATATTGTCCTGTAACAACAAACGCTCTATGCTCACCATTGGTATTGGTAGTCAAATCGAATTTTTTCTTTGGCATTAACCAAGAAAAAGTTAATGCTCTTGTAGAAGATATCTTATTAAATATCGGCTTATTCCATCCGAAAAACTCATAATCATCACCTTCAGGAATTGCAGTAACTGTATTATTATAAAATCCTAAGTAACCGTCTTGGCTGCTTTTAGAACCCGTAAGAACATCTCCGTTAATTACACGAAAATTTTCTCCGTTCACGCCACTAGCATATAAAAAGGTAGCAACTTCAGTTCCAATTTTAGTTTTATAATACTTAGGCGTTTTTACTGAAGAACCAGCCAAAGCCACAATACGTTCTGCATTAAACTTACCTGTGAGTATAAGTTCACCGATGATCACCAAATCTTGTGGTGAAATCGTCCAAACCATTTCTCCTTTACTAATAGGATCTATTTTATTGATGTGAGTTCCAACTAATCCTGCTGGGTGCGGACCTGACACCTTATGTAGTTCAATTCCGTTCAAGCCGGCCATTGGAGAACTTGTAGATTTTCCAACAGACACATGAACTTTACCTGGCGTCAATCTAACTAAAACGTTAATCGCAGCTTGCAGTTCATTTTCCTTTCCTGCTAACACATAGTCTAAATCAGCCGCTAAAGGAGCAGTTGAATACCCAGAAATAAAAATAGCTTTGGGCGTTGTATTTGGATCAGCAATAATATCATAAGGTCTTTGCTTAATAAAAGGCCAACAGCCTGATTTCTGCAAATACGCTTTGATTTCTTGAACAGAAGAACCATTCACATCTATATTAGAATGAGATACATGAGATTGTTCTTTGTCTGCTAATATTTTAAGTTTTAAGATTCGACGTCTCGCACCTCTTTCGATTTCAATAAGTTCGCCACTAACTGGAGAAACAAACATCATATCTTCAATGTTCTTATTGTAAAACAATGCTTCACCGGCTTTCACCTCAGCACCTTGCTTCACTAACATTTTTGGGGTTATCCCGTGAAAATCGTTAAGATTGATCGCGTAAACATTACTTAAAACGGCTTTTGAAGTACTCTTTTCGGCAACGCCAACAAGATTGATATTCAAGCCTTTTTTAACTCGGATGTCTTTAGACATAAACTGTAGACCTTTGGTTATCTAAATTTGGTGCAAATTTAATACTAATACCATAGTTTTCATAATTATTATCCACAAAATTAGGCATTACAACGAGCTTAATTTTTTGGGTATGCTTTTTGTTTACCTTTGTTTAAAAAATAGTAGCTAAATGCCTTTAAGTCTTAAACAGATCTTCTTTTTGCTTTTCGCATCCTCGATTTTCGCACAGGTACAGGAAGAGGTGAATGCACCTGAAAATATTAAATCAATTGTATTTAAGGGTCCTACTGAAGATCAATTTCCTATTGCCAAAATGGGAGAACCTATTTTTCTTGAGTTTGATGACATACTAGCTAATGAACAAGACTATTATTATAAAATTGTGCATTGTGATTATGATTGGTCACCGTCGCAACTTTTAAAATCTCAATATTTAAAAGGTGTAGACAATCAACGTATAATGAATTATGAAAATAGTTACAACACCTTACAACCATTTTCAAACTACAAATTAAGCATACCTAATGAACAAGTACGAGGCCTAAAGGTAAGCGGCAATTACGTATTAGAAGTTTACAATAACAGCTATGAGATTCAATTCTCAAGAAGGTTTATGATTTATTCGGATGTAGTAAAAGTAGGAGCCATTGTGAAACGTGCTCGCGATTTTAAATACTTGAATGAAAAACAAGTAGTTCAAATTAATATTAACGCATCGAACGCCCAATTAGTAAACCCAAAGAAGGAAGTAAAAGTGGCCATTCTTCAGAATTACCATTGGCCTACTGCCATTTATAATATACCTCCACAATTTACTTTGGGAAATGAATTGGTATATAAATACGATCAAGAAACTAGCTTTTACGGTGGCAATGAGTATTTAAATTTTGACACCAAAGATTTACGTGCGCCAACAGCAGTTATATCGCATATTGAACTTGATGACATTTACCATCATTATTTATTTAGTGATCGTTATCGCTTTAACCGGCCTTACACTTATTACCCTGATGTAAATGGTGATTTTGTAGTTCGCACAATACAAGGGAGTGATTCATCACGAGAAGCGGATTACACAAACTTACATTTTACACTTCCCTATGCTGAAGAATTAGCTTTAGACGATGTTTATATCTATGGAAAATTTAATAATTACGAGCTGAACGATATAAATAAGATGACCTATAATGAGGAGAATGGCATGATGGAAGCCGTTATCAAATTAAAACAAGGCTTCTATAATTATAAATATGTCATTAAACGAGAAGATGGCGTTGTTGATCTTAATACGGTTTCTGGTAATTTTCACTTTACTGAAAACAACTACTTAGTTTTAGTTTATTATCGAGATTTCGGAGATCTTTACGATAGCATCATTGGTGTAGGCTCAGCAAATTCAAGAGAAATTAGCAATTGATGTATATTTGGCTTCCTAACACTCAGGATGAACCAAAAACCAACACTTCAACAAAAAGGACGCTACGGACTTCAATATAGAGGCACCGAGTGCGCAAATTGCGGACACCCATTAGATATTAGCGATAGATTTTGCCCGAGTTGCTCACAAGCAAATAGCAATAAAAAACTGACGCTAGGTGATTTTTTTAATGAGTTCTTTGCTAGTCTTATTTCTTATGACTCAAAGCTTTTAAAAACCCTGTCAGCACTTTTAACAAAGCCAGGGAAAATCACACGTGATTATATTGAAGGTAAACGCGTTTCCTATACCAATCCTTTTCGGTTTTTACTTAGTCTAGCCATAATTTACTTTTTGGCATTAAACTTCAGCGTTAATTGGTCATGGGCTGATCGTTTTGGTGAGGGCCAGGGTGATAGTGTTTTTGAAAAAAATGACGGTTTTTCATTTTCATTTGATGACGCAACAAACATAGATTCTATCCAAAATAAATCAAAGAATAAAAATCAAATTTTAAAAGCATTTGATTCGTTAAATATTTATGAAGGCATTAAAAATAGGGACTCCGTCATAATGTCAAACCCTACAGCTCATTTCACAAAACTAGAATCGATGTCTTTATTGAGTCGATTTAGTGGAAAAAGAGAGTTTTTTAACATACTTGTGGACCAAGAAAAAGTATATGACTTTGAAGAAATTCCGAAGAAATACAAAGTCAAAGAAACAAGAGAAAACAAAGGCGCTTTTAATGCAGCATTAAGTTTTTCAAGGATGAAAAAACAACCCGGAAGCTTTTTTAGCAGCATTATATCGAAGCTACCTTTTGCCATATTTTTCTTTCTTCCGGTGTTTGCATTGTTCATTTGGCTGATATACATCCGAAAAAAATACACATACACCGAACATCTTGTATTTGGCTTTCATATTCAATCTTTGTTATTTATATTGCTCATTGTTAGCTTTTTAGTCGACGCCATTTTTGGCTTTTTCAGTATGCCGCTATTCCTTTTGATTTTTGCGATATATCTATTTTTAGCCATGTGGAAGTTTTATCAACAAGGGTTTTTTAAAACTATGGTTAAATATTTATTTTTAAATACTATTTTCTTTATTTTAGCATTGTTCACGATAGTACTTTTGTTTACAGGAAGTTCATTTACCTACTAGAAAAAAATAATATGATTACACAAGTTACCAAGGGCATAAAAGTTTCAGTTAATACTAGTTTTGAAGGCACGTTCTTCAAGAACTACAAAATGCATTTTGCCTTCGGTTACACAATCACTATCGAAAATCAAAGCAAAGACTCTGTGCAATTGACTTCTCGTCATTGGGATATTTATGATGCATTAAACGAAGTGGAAACTTTAGACGGTGAAGGTGTGATTGGTAAAAAGCCGGTTATTAAACCTGGTGAATCTCATACCTATAATTCTGGCTGTTTATTAGCCTCTCCAATTGGAGCGATGAAAGGCCACTATAATATGGTAAATTTTAGCTCTACTGAAAAGTTTAGAGTGTACATTCCAACCTTTAAGTTTAGTGCTCCGTTTGCATTGAATTAAATCGGCACATCTTAAAACATTCTCAATAAATTAGTTTCATTGAACACCTTTGGTGAAGCATTCCTAATATATAATACCATATTACTAGAAATTCTCAATTTCTTTATCCCTTCTTGTTTTAAAACCAGCACACTATTGCCTATTTTTGTCCTGTTTTAAATCCAAAAAAAATAAAAATATGGGCAAAGGAGTTTTTCAGGTTCCAACAGCATTTAATGAACCAATAAAAAGCTACGCTCCGGGAACACCGGAAAGAGAAGCGGTACTTAAGCAATACAAGGCTTATTTTAATGGAACTGTAGATGTGCCGATGTATATTGGCAAGGAAGAAGTGAAAACAGGAAACACAAAACCAATGTCTCCTCCACACGATCATAAACACGTTGTAGGTACGTATCATGTTGCCGAAAAATCACATGTAACGGAATCTATTGAATCTTGTTTAAATGCAAGAGATGCCTGGGCAAATTTAGCCTGGGAACAACGTGCTGCAATTTTCTTAAAAGCTGCCGAACTTCTTGCAGGACCATACCGTGCAAAGATCAATGCTTCAACAATGATCGCACAATCAAAAACGGTACACCAAGCAGAAATTGACGCTGCATGTGAGTTTATAGATTTCTTACGTTTTAACGTTGAGTATATGACTCAGATCTATGAAGAGCAACCAGATTCTGCTGAAGGTATTTGGAACAGAGTTGAATATAGACCATTAGAGGGTTTCATATATGCAATCACACCTTTTAACTTTACTGCTATTGCAGGAAACTTGCCAGCAAGTGCAGCAATGATGGGTAACGTTGTAGTATGGAAACCAAGTGATAGTCAAATTTTCTCAGCAAAAGTTATTGTTGACGTATTCAAAGAGGCAGGTTTACCTGACGGAGTTATCAATGTAATCTATGGCGACCCAGTTATGATTACAAACACAGTTTTAGATAGCCCTGATTTTGCAGGTCTTCACTTTACTGGCTCTACGCATGTTTTCAAAGAATTATGGAAACAAATAGGAAACAACATTCACACGTATAAAACATATCCTAAGATAGTTGGTGAAACAGGTGGTAAAGATTTTATAGTAGCTCACAAAACTGCAAAACCTCAACAAGTTGCAACAGCTATTGTTCGTGGTTCTTTTGAGTTTCAAGGACAAAAATGTAGTGCAGCTTCAAGAGTTTACCTTCCAAAGTCAACAGCTGATGAAATCTTAAGCTTAGTGAAAAAAGATGTCGAATCTTTCAATGCTCCAGGTTCTCCTGAAGACTTGAAGAATTTTGTAACAGCTGTAATTCATGAAGGTTCTTTTGATAAACTTGCAAAATACATTGATCAAGCCAAAACAGATGCTGATGCAAGCATTCTAGTTGGTGGTGGTTATGATAAATCAAAAGGATATTTCATAGAACCAACCGTAATAGTTACAACAGATCCTAAATACACAACTATGGAAACCGAACTTTTCGGCCCTGTTGTTACTATATATGTATATAAGGATGCCAATTGGAGTGATACTTTGAAACTCGTTGATGAAACATCAGAATATGCACTAACCGGCGCAGTTCTTTCTGGTGATAGATATGCAATAGAAGAAGCGACCGTAGCATTACAAAATTGTGCTGGTAATTTCTATATCAATGACAAACCAACAGGAGCAGTTGTAGGTCAACAGCCGTTTGGCGGAGCTAGAGCATCTGGTACAAATGACAAAGCAGGTTCTGCACAGAACTTATTGAGATGGGTTTCACCGAGACTTATCAAAGAAACTTTTGTAACTCCTGAAGACTATAGATATCCTTTCATGGGATAAATATAAATTGTTAAATAACTTTCAAAAAAGCTTTTGAGAATAGTATTTCACTATTTTTCGAAAGCTTTTTGGTTTTTTAGCGACCAAAAAAATATATTCAACAAATTAAAAACAGAACCTAATGAAAAAACTAGTAGTATCGGCATTTATGATGATGGCTGTGGCCTTCACATTTGCTCAAGACAATTTAGCGCAAAGTACTGTTCAGGCAGTATTAACAGGCAATCAAGCACAGGTAATTCAATTAGCTGAAGCATTTTCAGAAGAACAATATGATTGGAGACCCATGGAAGGTGTAAATTCAGTTGGCGAATCTTTAATGCATGTTGCAGGTGGTAACTACTTCCTAGCTTCAAAAATGGGCTTTCCACCACCGGCAGACGTTGACATGATGAAATTGGGAGAAATCAAAGGCAAAGAAAATATCATTGCTGCTTTGAAAAAATCTAATGAATTTGTTCTGGCAAAAATTATGGAAGTTGAAACTTCAGCACTAAACGAAGAAGTTGATTTTGGATTTGCCAAAATGAACAAGCTTGGCGGACTTTTAGCAATAATGGAACACAATGGCGAACATAAAGGACAATTAATTGCCTATGCACGTTCAAATGGTGTTGTACCACCATGGAGTAAGTAATCGCAATTATAAAATAATGAATTTAAAAGGTGCCAATTGGCACCTTTTTCTATTTTAGATACTTCTATTTACATCCACTAAAATCACCGTAAGAGACTCTAAATCAGATGAATAATAAAATATATTTGATTTTTACATAATTTCAATGTAAATTTAACGTTAAGTAAATGTAAATTAAATATGAATAGACTTATTATTTATTGATTTAAAACATCGCATTATGAAAGAGAACGCAAATAATAGTACCCAAAAGAAAAATGAAACTTTGAAAGCAAAAAGCATTGTAGCTTACGTTAAAAATTACGCTCGTAATTGTCGATATTCATTCAACAGTATGCTTCAGGCATAAATCAACCTTTAAATTTCAAAGGCAAATACACTACTTTTTTGGTTTCGAAAAAGTCTTCCTTAAAATAATCTGGCAAATCAAATATTTGAGCTGTTTTGTAGTCTTTTAATTCATCAGATAGATCACCACCTTTTAAGTATAAGATTCCATTCCGTCGATCATGAGACGATTGCTTTTTGATTTTACCCTTAACCCAAAAGGTGAAAGTTGGCATTGCAGCTACTGCTCTACTTACTATAAAATCGAATTGACCTTTAATTTCTTCAACTCTTGAATTAATGGCGGTTACGTTTGTAATACCTAATCCTTCTACTACTTCTTCAACGACTTTAATTTTTTTACCAATAGAATCTACGAGAGTAAAATGAGTATCTGGAAAAAGAATCGCCAAAGGCACCCCAGGAAAACCTCCGCCAGTACCAACGTCTAAAACAGTACTACCAGCTTGAAATTCTTGAATCTTAGCAATACCTAAAGAATGTAATACGTGCCTCAAGTAAAGTTCATCAATATCTTTTCTAGAGACCACATTGATCTTTTGATTCCAATCTTGATATAAACTCTCTAGAAGCTTAAACTGCTCTTTCTGCTCTTCAGTTAAGTTTGGAAAGTACTTTATTATTATTTCAATCCCCATCCTATTAAAAATTTCAACAAAAATAGTATATTCACCAGCATTAATATTTTCTTTTTTTAAGAAATAATTCAGACCTACAGGCATTTGATTGCCTTATCTTTGCATTTAAATTACGCTTACTATGAACCAGACAACAATTCGATTTTCTAGAAAAGACTCTGCGGAATTCTTTAAAACTTTGAACAAAAGAGTCAATGATTATTTCAAGGATAATAAACTTAAAAAAACGGGCAACTGGCGATTGCATTTAAAAACAATAGTAATGTTTGCTATGTTTTTAACACCTTACTTTTTAATTCTAACTTTAGGTCTACCTATTTGGGCAAATTTATTGTTGACCATTTTAATGGGAGTTGGCATGGCTGGCGTTGGAATGAATGTGATGCACGATGGAAACCATGGATCTTACTCCAATAAAAAATGGGTAAATAAATTAATGGGCGGCAGTATCTACATACTAGCTGGCAATGTCTATAACTGGCAAGTACAACATAACGTTCTACACCACACTTACACCAACATTCATGAACATGATGAGGATATGGAAGCTGGTCGCGTACTCCGCTTCTCAAAACATACCCAATGGAAAAAGCATCATAAGTTTCAGCATTTATATTCTGTTCTACTTTATGGTCTATTAACTTTTAACTGGGCAATTACTACAGATTTTCAGCAAATGTATCGCTATATGAAACGTAAGCTTTCTTACGGCAAGCTTCCAAGTCCTGCAATGAATTGGAGTACATTAGTAATAACTAAATTACTCTATATCACAATTTGGATCGTTTTACCACTAATCTTTGTTGATATCGCGTGGTGGCAAATACTTTTGGGCTTCTTTATTATGCACTATGTTGCTGGCGTGATATTAAGTATGACTTTTCAATTAGCGCACATAGTTGATCAAGCAGACACTCCCCTGCCAGACGATAGTGGTAATATGAAAAACACTTGGGCCATTCACCAACTGTTTACTACCGTAAATTTTGGAACAAAAAATCGAATTGTAAATTGGTTTACTGGTGGATTAAATCATCAAGTCGAACATCATATATTTCCAAATATTAGTCATGTTCACTACACTAAGATTTCCAAAATTGTAAAGGAAACAGCAAAGGAGTTTAACTTGCCTTATAACGAATACAAAACAACACGAAAAGCTATTTTCTCTCACTTCAATCATTTAAAAGAATTGGGTAAAGAGCCTGCATTGCAAGTATAAATATTTTTTCATTCTAGTTTAATAGCTCAAGGATCTTTAATCGTTTGTAAAAAATGATATCGACCATTGAGCTATTCTTTTTTACACAATTCACAATACGTAGATAAATAGTTAATAATCAATACTCTTTTCTAGCAGCAAAGACTGCTAAATGTTTTAATTTTGCTGTGCATTTTAAACAACTTCAGCAATGAATAATCAGTTATCAGACAGAATCAATAGCGTAACTCCATCTGCAACACTTGAAATGGCAGCAAAGGCTCGTGAATTAAGAGCAGCCGGCAAAGATATTATTGGCCTTAGTTTAGGAGAGCCAGATTTTAATACGCCAGACTATATAAAAGAAGCAGCAGTTCAAGCAGTAAATGATGGCTACAATAGCTACACTCCTGTTGATGGTTATGTTGATTTAAAAGATGCTATTATCACCAAGTTTAAAAGAGACAACAACCTCAGTTATGAACGCCCGCAATTGGTAGTTTCAACAGGGGCAAAACAAGCGCTTTATAATGTGGCTCAAGTTGTATTAAACAAAGGTGACGAAGTTATTTTACCATGCCCTTACTGGGTAAGTTATAGCGATATTGTTAAGTTGGCTGATGGCGCACCTGTAGAAGTTGCTACATCAATAGATACCGACTTTAAAATGACTCCTGCACAATTGGAAGCAGCGATTACAACTAAAACAAAAATGTTATGGTATAGTTCGCCTTGTAACCCAAGTGGGTCTATCTATAGCAAAGAGGAATTAAGAGGCTTGGCAGATGTTTTACAAAAACACCCACAAATTGTAGTGGTAAGTGATGAAATATATGAGCATATCAATTATGGAGTAACTGCCCATGCTTCAATGGCTTCCTTTGAAGATATGTATGATCGAACGGTAACCGTAAATGGAGTAGCAAAAGCATTTGCCATGACCGGATGGCGTATTGGCTACATTGGTGCACCAGCATATATTGCTCGTGCTTGTAACAAATTACAAGGGCAGGTTACTAGTGGCGCAAATTGTATTGCCCAACGTGCTGTAATTACTGCTTTAGTTGAGTCACCAGATAGAGTTCAATATATGGTTGATGAATTCAAAGGGCGCAGAACCTTGATTCTTGACTTACTCAATGCTCTTGATGGTTTTAAATGCAACGAACCTCAGGGCGCTTTTTACGTATTTCCTGATGTTACCGCTCATTTTGGAAAAACCTTGAACGGAACAACGATCAACAACGCTTCTGATTTTGCTATGTATCTATTAGAAAATGCAAATGTTGCAACCGTTACAGGCGATGCTTTTGGAAACCCTAACTGTATTCGTATTTCGTATGCAGCTTCAGAAAAAGATATTAGAGAAGCAGTTGCTCGCATTAAAACGGCACTTGCTTAGTCAGCTTTAACTTAAAAAAACATAGATTTCAAAGAGCAAATAAGAAAACGAACTGTTTTCCTATTTGCTCTTTTTGCTTTTATTGAAACACAACATCCGGTATATCACATACTTAAAATATTAAGTATCTTGTTTATCTAATCATCAAATATTTATCAGCATGAAAAGAAGTTTTAGTTTTTTGTTAGTACTGTTTTTTTTAATCTCTACTACTGTTTTTTCGCAAGCAGAGACAGATACCCTAAAACTTCAAGAATCTTTTAATTACGGAAAGTCAGTAGCGGTATTTGGCGGCTCTGTTTCTGTAATACCAGAAAGTGATAGCGCAAAAGTATTATGGGAAGAACGCCTTGGAATGACCATTACTAATTATGGGGTTCCTGGTGCGGGGTTTTCTTCTTTACAAGGGAAATCAATGCAACAACAAGTTGATGAAGCTGGAGTATTTGATATTTATATTCTTTGGGCTTCGACAAACGATTATACCAATGATAGAGCTATAGGGACTTATACTGATTATTCAGAATTTGATAATTATGATGAAGAAAAACTAACTACACAGGCTGGAGGAATCAACTATTGCATAAAGAAGATTTATGAAATAAATCCGAAAGCCACTATTTACTTTTTTACATCAAGCAAAGCTTTTAATGATAGAGGCGCTTATGATCCTTTTTATTCAGAAGGGATGGTTAAGCATGTTGACATGCAAAAAAAGATCTCTGAGCTACATGGCTTACCTGTTCTTGATCAGTTTCTTTTAGGAGGTTATAATATTTACAATAAGGATTTATATTATCGTGATGCTATTCACATGAATGAATTGGGCTATAAAAAGATTGGTGAACTACAAGTTTCGTTTTTAGCTTTTCCGAAATAACCAAACACCAGTAGTCTATTTAAAACTAATCAGGTACGTTTCCAGAAATACGGAGTTAGTAAAATCAATACGGTAAAGAGTTCTAGTCTACCGGCTAACATTAAGAATCCGCACCACCACTTGCCAGCATCAGGCAAGCTATTAAAATTACTAAGTGGATTAAGACTTCCTAGTGCAGGCCCTACATTACCTAAAGAAGAAGCGGCGCCACCTATAGCAGACATAAAGTCAATTCCCATTGCCCCTAAAACAAGAGCCCCAATAATAAAGAGTAACATATAGAGTACAAAAAAGCCGATGATATTATAGACAATGTGTTCTTTAATGGTCTTATTATTATAGCGAACAGGAATTATTGCATTTGGATGTAGCGTTCGTTTGAATTCAAGTAATCCGTTTTTGATAATTAATAAATGTCGCATGACTTTTATTCCACCTGCAGTTGATCCGGCAGATCCTCCTAAGAAAAATAATCCAAAGAAAAGGATTGTCAAAAAGGGTGTCCAACTAGTAAAATCCGCTGTTACAAAACCTGTTGTTGTAATTACAGCAATTACCTGAAAAAGGGCATGTCGAAATGAGCTTTCACCATTACCTAAAACCATTGGGTGATAATCAGAAACAGGTACATTAGTCTGAGTGTGAATTACCAGAGCAACTACAATCGTAAAAATCAATATAAACCCTACATAATATTTAAACTCCTCATCTTTAAGTATGCGTTGTACTTTTCCTTTGAATGCAAAATAACTGAGTACAAAATTACTACCAGCCAAGAACATAAAAAACATAACAATATATTGAATGGCTGGGGTATCATTCCAAAAAGCTAGACTTGCATTCTTTGTTGAAAAACCGCCTGTAGATAAAGTAGCCAATGAATGATTCAATGCGTCGAAAAACGACATTCCCGCTACACTTAAAAGCAACGTTTCCGCTGCTGTATAACCAACATAAATTAGCCAAAGACGTTTTGCAGTATCTGTAATTCTAGGATGTAATTTTTCAGCGCTTGGGCCAGGAGCTTCCGCTGCGAAAAGCTGCATGCCTCCAATTCCTAAAAGAGGAAGAATGGCTATAGCAAGAACAATAATACCCATACCTCCTATCCAATGTGTTAGGCTTCGCCAAAGTAGTATTCCTTCTGGTAATGCTTCAATATCATCAACAATAGACGCCCCTGTTGTGGTATAACCCGAAACGGTTTCAAAAAAGGCATTGGTAACTCCGGGTATGGCACCAGTAAAAAGATAAGGAAGCATCCCCGAAAGGGATAAAACAATCCAACCAAAAGTGACAATAATATACCCTTCTTTGCGCTGAACTTCTTTCTTATGTTTTCGGGTCCCTAGCATGAACAGTACCCCAGTAACAATCGTAGTTATCGATGCCAAAAAAATGTCTAGCGTAGCTCCATCTTTATAAATAAGACTAAATAAAGCAGCAATCAACATAAACCCTCCGTTGCAAAGCAACAAGAGCCCCATGATATGAAATATGATTCTAGAATTTAGTCGCATGCTACAAGAACAATCTTTCTATTTTAGGAATCGCTTCTGGTAAACAGCAAACAACTACACGGTCACCTGCTTCTATTCTAAAACCACCCAAAGCAATGATACCAGCACCATCTCTTACGACACCGCCGATCGTAGCCATTTTAGGAAAATCAAGTTCTCTAATGGTATTACCTGCCACCTTTGATTTCGGTTTTACTATAAACTCTAAAATCTCTGCATTTAGATTATTCAAACGCATAGATGCAACTACATCACCCTTTCGAATATGCTTAAAGATATTATTAGCTGCAAGTAACTTTTTATTAATTAAAGTATCGATACCAATGGAATGAGAAAGTTGAAAATAGTCCATATTCTCAACCAATGCGATGGTTTTTTTAATATGTTTTGACTTGGCTACAAGACAAGACATAATGTTTGTTTCTGAATTTCCGGTAACTGCAATAAACGCATCCATTGATTCTAAACTTTCCTCTTCTAATAATTCTACGTTTCTACCATCACCATTAATCACTAATGCAGCTGGCAGATCATCAGCAAGATCAAAGGCCTTCTCCTTATTTTTCTCAATCAGCTTGACATTAAATTTTTTGGCGCACAGGTCTCTAGCAGCCTTAAAGCCAACCTTACTACCACCTAAAATCATGACATTTTTGATTTCCTCTTTTTTCTTTCCGGTCAATTTATAAAGCTCATCTACTCCTTCTTTTAAAGTAATGAAATAGACTTGATCTCCTTCTTTAAAAACGGTGTCACCTCTCGGAATTACAGTATATTGAGTTCCAGAACGTTTTAAAGCAATTGGCATAAAATGCAATTCAGGAAAAATAGTTGCAGCCTCTTTTACCATCTTACCCACGAAAGGAGCAGATGGAGGCAATGAAACACCCACCATTATCAATTTACCTTCTTCAAACTCAAAGGTGTCGTTAAAGGCTGATTTATTAAGTAATAATTGTATTTCTGTAGCTGCCAGTTCTTCAGGTGATATTAATTCATCAATTCCTAATTCTTCGAATTTGATAGTGTCTTTACAATCAATAAATTCGGTATTTGAAATTCTTGCAATGGTTCGCTCACAACCTAGTTGCTTTGCCAACATGCACAAGGTAATATTTGTAGTTTCTGAAGATGTTACGCCAATAACAAGATTTGAACGTTCTACTTGAGCATCCTTTAAAACACTAATAGAGGTTGCATCTCCCTTTAATACGCGAATATCTAAATGATTATCTGCATAGGTTAAACTTTCCTTATCCGAATCAATCAAGGTAATATCTTGAGATTCATATGACAGTAGTTTTGCCAAATGAAAGCCTACCTCACCCGCGCCAGCAATTATAATTTTCATCGAATACTAATATTGTAGTTTAGAGGAAAGATTAGTTTATCAAACCTCAAATCAGAAAGAAATACCATTAATGATATTACGGCTTTTTCACAGCTCATTTCAAGAAGAATTTGCATCATTTTGCAAGGCAAAATTACATAAATTAAAGCGGATTGCGTTAAAAACCACTAAGTATTAAACATTTGTGGAGACACTTTATTGCATTCTAAATCAGCTATCTCGTCACCTGTTATATTGTATCTTTGCCAAAAAATTGCATTGATGGCCAAAAAAGTCACTCCCTATAAAGATTCTGAGCTCGGAAAAAAGGAACAGGTTACTCAAATGTTCGATAATATCTCGAAAAATTATGACGGTCTAAACCGAGTGATTTCCTTCGGAATAGATATTAAATGGCGTAAACGCGTCGTGGCCATTCTAAAGAATAAAAAGCCGAAAACTATTCTTGACATTGCAACTGGTACTGGCGACTTAGCCATTAACATGATAGAAACGGATGCTACAAAAATAGTAGGTTTAGATATTTCACCAGGCATGCTTGAGGTTGGCAAAACAAAAGTTGCAGCGAAAGAACTTCATAATACTATTGAAATGGTAGTTGGTGATAGTGAAAACTTACCTTTTGAAGAGAATTCTTTTGATGCTGTGACAGTTGCCTTTGGAGTGCGTAATTTCGAAACCTTAGAGAAGGGTTTAGCTGAAATATATAGAGTATTAAAACCTACCGGAACTTTTGTAGTTTTAGAAACCTCAGTACCTACAAAGACACCTTTTAAGCAAGGGTATCGTTTTCATTGTAACTACATATTACCAATCATTGGGCGTCTTTTCTCAAAAGATCGCTCTGCATACACCTATTTATCTGAATCTGCAGCTGTTTTTCCTCATGGTGAAAACTTCAACAATATTTTGCGCAAAATCGGGTTTATAGAGGTAGAGAACAAGCCTCAGACGTTTGGGGTGGCCTCTATTTATGTAGCTACTAAATAAATTTATGAAAAGATTGTTTTTTCTTTTTCTTGGGATGTTACTACTAACCCAACCATTGCTGGCACAATTCAAAGAAAAGCCCGTTCTTAATATTGAAAACAAAGACAAAAAGTTTTTGAACTACGGTTATTACTTAGGTATTAATCAGTACGACTTCAAATTTGACTACGAGAATAATACCGATGACATCTTAGTAGATAAATCGATGGGATTCACCGTTGGCCTTATTGGAGAAATGAGACTTAATGAATTTTTAGACGTTCGTATTGAGCCAGGACTGGCTTATAACTCTAGAACTTTAGGTTTCCCCGGTTTTGATGAAGAAAGAGATGCTATACGTGAAGTTAAATCAACCTATATTAATTTTCCTCTTTTGCTAAAAGCAAGTACTAGAAGATTAGGAAACTTTAAACCCTTTTTGATTGGTGGTGGTTCTGCATCATTAAATTTAGGAAGTAATGAAGCTAGCCTAGACGACAACTTATCAGGTACTTTTAGAATGGCCAAATGGGTTTATAACTATGAACTTGGTTTTGGTATTGATTTTTATCTTGAATACTTCAAATTCACCCCCTCAATTCGCGGCGTTTTTGCTATTACTGATGAATTAGTAAGAGACAATGACCCCAATAGCCCATGGACAGGTAATATAAATGGCATGCGAACACGTGGCCTTTTTATCAATTTTACTTTTGAATAAGGGTTAAGCTCAACTTCAAAACCTAAACCTCAATTTTTTTTGGTTAGTTATGTTACCGTTTCGTTTTTGTGATAGAATACTATTATATTGTTATTAGATTAACATTATAAATCACAATGAAACCTTTCTCATTTTTATTCTTATTGCATGTACTCCTCACATTCGGATGTAAAAACTCAACAGTTAATAAAACGGAAAAAGCTTTTGAAAAATCTATAGCGATTACCGAAAAAAAGCCAGTTGTAAGTTTTACATTCGACGACGGAAATACCGCTGACATCACTAATTTTAAATTTGAGGAATGGAACAAGATGATCTTATCTCATCTTGAAAAAGAAAATTTAAAAGCTATTTTTTTTGTTACTGGAAAAAACAAATTAGATCACAAAGGCCAGTATTTACTAAAAAGTTGGAATGACCAAGGTCATCGTTTAGCAAATCATTCTTTTAGCCATTTCAACTTTAATGCTCAAAACAACTCGGCTCATATTTTTGAAAATGAATTAATTAGAACCGACTCCATAATCACAAACTACAGCAATAACATCAAGTTATTTCGATTTCCATATTTAAAGGAAGGGCAAAATTTTGCTAAAGTTGATAGTATAAGAAATATGCTCCGCGCTCATAATTACTTTAATGGCTATGTGACTATAGATGCATCAGATTGGTTCATTGATCAACGATTGGTTCAGAGAATAAAAGAAATTGGAATTGAAAAAACGAAAATTAATAAGTACAAAGATTTTTATATTCAGCATATCATGGAAAGAGCTAATTATTATGAAAAGCTTTCCTATGAAATGAACGGTAGGCATATCAACCACACCCTTTTACTGCATCATAATTTAGCATCCGCATTATTTTTAGATGATCTGATTAATGAATTTAAACAAAAAGGTTGGGCAGTTGTAAATGCTGACACAGCATATCAAGACAAAATATTTGAACAAATACCTAAATCAAATTTTGCAGGCGAAAGCTTAATTTGGTCTATGGCAAAGGAATCAGGAAAGTATGACCAATCATTAAGATACCCTGCCGAAGATAGTAGATACGAAAAAGGGAAAATGAATAGATTAGGACTTTAAACTAGAAATATATTATTATCAATTACCCCTATACAACACATTATTTTTTAGAGCTTTTAAACTAATCCCTTCTTACCTCATTAAGTAGAATTGCCGTCGCAGTAGCAACATTCAAACTCTCCGTAGTTTTATTTCCAAATTGTGGAATGCTTATTTCTTGGGAAATCAATTCGCCGATCTCTTTGGAAATTCCTTTGCCTTCATTCCCCATGACTAAAATTCCCTTTTCAGGAAGATTCGCTTTGTAAACGGAAGCGCCATTCATAAAAGCACCATAAATAGGAATGGTAGCATCCTGTAGAAAATTACTCAAATCTGTATAATGAATATTCACTCTAGCAATTGAACCCATTGTAGCCTGTAACACTTTCGGGTTATAACAATCGACAGTATTTTTAGAGCAAATAATTGTTGTAATCCCGAACCAATCACACAGGCGAATAATTGTGCCTAAATTACCAGGATCGCGAACATCATCAAGAGCTAGCATCCAATCTGAAAAATCAATTTCAGATTTCTTTTTAAAAGAAAACACCCCTAAAACCCCAGGAGGGTTTTTTAAGCAACTCATTTGTTTTAACTCCGCTGATGTTACCCTTTCAACGATACCTTCAGACACTTCGAAAGCTTCTGCATCTGAGCAATATATTTTATAGGGCTCTAAATTTGATACCAAAAGCTCTTCTACCGTCTTTTTTCCTTCAACAAAAAACAAGCCGTGTTGATTTCGGTACTTTTTTTGCTGTAAGCTTCTTATAAGTTTTAATTGGCTTTTAACGAGCATTCAAATAATGTATTTTTAACGTATTTTTGATTTCTATGAGGATTCACTTGCCCAATAAAAAAAGTTGCGCTAAAATAAGCTTATTATTGATAGCCAGCCTTATCACCTCATGCAACTCCCTCAAGCGAGTCGATGACAATGAAATGCTCGTCGCAAAAAACACGATTCTTGTTGACAGTCTTAAAATAACTGATGAAATTATTGAAAGTCTTATCATTCAAAAACCAAATAGTGATTTATTGGGTTATAATCTGCGTTTAAATATTTACAATCTAGCAAAAGTTGATCCTGAAACACAGTACAAAGATTGGTTATTACGAAAACCAAAAAGAAAAGATCGACTCACCAACCTTTTATCAGAAAAACAAGTTAATCGATTAGGCGAATCATTTATGGTTAAAGGTCTAAGTGAATGGCTAAAAAATGTTGGAGAGCCCCCCGCAGTTCTTGACACTTTACAAACCCAAAGAAGCCTAGGAAGATTACGTTCATATTACGGCGAAAAAGGGTATTTCAACAATACAACTACCTTTTCAATTGATAGTTTAAAAAGAAAGCAACGTGTTGGCGTTAATTATAAAGTTACATTAGGTGAACCGTATATGTTAGATTCGGTCTCGCATAACATTACCTCCTCCGCGATTGACTCGATTTACAATCTAGTAAAAAAGGATTCTTACGTTAAGGCTGGTCAACAATTTGATTTACAAAATTTCACTAATGAACGAAAACGTCTAACATCAATTTTTCGAGATAGAGGCGTTTGGAATTTTCAAGAAAGTGCTATTAGTTACGATATGATTAGCGACACTACGCGTATAGGTAATGATCGTAACATGGACATTAAACTACAAATTGAAGATCTAAAAACCAGAACTGAAAATTCAATTACCACTTCAGAATATACCGTATTCAAATTTGACAACATAAATATTTATACGGATTATAATTTTGATGAAAGTGATCGAGAATTAAAATTTGAACGTTTTGGAAACTATACCGTTTTCTATCGCGACAAACTTCGTTTCAAACCAGAAACATTGACCAATGCCGTATATTTCGAAAAGGACAGCGTGTATAGCGACACCTCTCGGAGTCGAACCCTACGACAGATTTCAAGTTTAAATGTTTTTAAGTATCCTACATTAATTTTCGAAGAAGATTCCACACGATCTAAACTTACAGCAAATATATATCTCGCAGAACGACCAAAATATTCTTTCAGCACAAATCTTGATGCTACACAATCAAACATTCAAAAGTTTGGTATAGCTTTTAGCCCTTCCTTACAATGGCGTAATCTTTTTAAAGGCGCAGAAAATCTAAGTTTATCTGGACGATTGAATGTGGGCTCATCGCGAGAAGATATTGTTGACAAACAATTTTTTAACCTATTAGAATATGGTGCTGATCTAAAACTTGATTTTCCCAGAATTTGGTTTCCATTGATTAATACCAAAAAATTCATTCCTAATTATATGTTACCTAGAACATCAACAAGTTTAGGTTTTAGTTCTCAGAAAAATATAGGTCTAGACAAAAGAACATTTAATGGCATTTTAGGATACAATTGGGCACCCACGAATTTCACCAAAAACAATGTTGAACTATTTAATGTTCAATATGTTAAAAATGTCAATGAAGATCGCTTTTTCAATGTGTATCGTAACACTTACAATCGGCTTAATGCAGTAGCGAATGATCCGAATGAGGATTTTATTAATAATCCAATTTTGACTCAATTTTTCAATTCCGACAATGATTTGATAATTCCTTTGGGCGCAATAGGCTTTATTGATAAAATTGATTCTTTGTTAGTTCC
>CALLIG010000005.1 GCA_938009735.1 uncultured Flavobacteriaceae bacterium | reverse complement strand
TGCTCTTTTGTCTTTGACATTCTTGAAGAAGAGTTATCAAAAGAATCTGAACAGTTTCATACGCTTGTAGAAATCGGAACAGGAAATGGTAAAGTCTTGAACTATTTAGCCAATAAATTTCCTCAAATTGACAAATTGGTTGGTATTGATTTGAGTGCAGAACAGATTGACATCAACGCTGCGCATTATAAAAGTAACACACGGTTTGAATTTGTAGCAACAGATGGTTTTGACTGGGCAAAAGCACATGGCAAAAGCAATATGATTTTTGTTACCTCTAGAGGTGTACTTGAGTATTTTACTGAAGAGCGACTTCAAGAATTTTTCAATACGCTAAACGGTTTAGGCAAAATGATATTTGTTGCCATTGAACCCAACGGAGTAGATCATGATTTTGATGTGAATGCTGGTTCTCAGCCTTACGGACACGAACGTTCTTTTTCGCATAACTATTCCGCTTTATTTAAAAAGGCAGGTTTTGAGTTGTGGCATTACTCTAAGAAAGAGATGGCGAGAGATGATTTTTTCTTTCGATTTGTGGGAGCAAAAAACTAGATCAGTCTTTTATTTGAATGGCATCACAGGTGCCAACAAACGGAACGCCTTCTTGACCATAAGCATAGGTAATTAAGCCGATATAAACTTCAGTATCATATGTCGGAGTAGCCCCAGGTAAATCGCCTGTGTTTCTGTAAAGGTTCCAACTATCACCAGAACTTGCGTATGCTAGATTTGGTGTTTGCCAGTACACTAGTATCGATTTGTCTTCGTTACCAACAATTCGAATGTCTGCTCTTCCATCGACAACAGTATTTTTTCCAATATCGTTCACACTTGATTGACCATCAACCGTGTTTTTACCTTCAATTGTGTATGACGCACCTCCTCTATGCCCTACTACAACATGCGAAGAGTTTATAGAATTAAAATCTTTAGCATGTACCTGAACACCAGAAAACAGATATGGACTATTGTTGGGTGAAGGTGCAATTTGAGAATCGTCTAGTGTGCCTATTCCTATATTTCTTGCAATAAATTCGAAAGGAAATTCAACTAATTTAGCATCAATACGCCCTTGGTCATTGTGAAAATGTAGCGTAATATTATTGGCATTATTATCTAAAACAGCCTTGTATCTGCCTGATACACTAGTAACATTAGGCAGCGCAGATTCGTTATTTGTGATATAATTCACTAAATCACCATCTATATCAAAACTGTCAGTTACAAAATCGGTTGAGTTTTCTTCTTCAGGGTTCTCATCATCTGAGTTCTCGTCATCAGAATCCTCTTCGTCTGAACTATCATCAACTGCAATTTCATCTTCAAGATTTTCAAGACTATCATCTTCTTTATTTGAACATGAAAAGAGTAGGCTTGAGCAAAGAATAATAAATAGATACTTTTTCATATTAAAGCTTTGAGACTACTTTTTCAACGAAATTAAAACTAATCTATTGCCTGATATATCTTTTACAATTAGAATTTAGCTCTAAAGGAAAATGAATTCTGTTTGCTTTGCGGACTTGCATTTAAGTTAGTTTTAGGTTTCCCTATTAGCGGATGATACCCTAATTCAAGAAGAAAATTAGGGTTTACTTCATAGCCAACTCCAAAATTTAAATTAACCCTCAAAAGTTCTGAACTACCAGAATTCTGGTTTAAATCATATTGCACTTGAGTACCTGCAAAGAGATACATTTTTTTCTGCAAATACCATTTAAAAGAAAAACTAGAACCTATCTCTTCGTGAGTGCCAAATTTGGCATAGAAGCTCTCTAATTGTGCTGATAATTTTTCTGATATTTTATATTCCATTCTTCCGTTGAAAAATGTCTCACCGTTGACACCAATCGGATAATCTATACGATACTGTAAAATAGGTGCCCCTAAAATTGAATCTTTTGGCGGTGGCGATTCATTATACTTTTGACCAATGGCACTAACCGCAAAAAAAATACAGACGAATAGAAATAATAGCTGTTTCATATGATCAATAAATATACTGTAGTACCTAAAGATAGTAAACCCCTACCACCAGATTAATAGTTAGTACAGATTTACAACAAGTTTAACACCTCAAAAAAACCAATCGAAATGATGAAGACCAATCTTATTATTGACTTCATTTCAAATGCTAATTTTATTTCGACTTCATGCCAAAAAGTATTCTAGTTAGTTTAAAAGGATACACCAAAAAGCGATATAAAATCAATGTTAAAGGAAACGTTGAAACAAGTAGCAGCACAATTTTAACTCCTATTGACAAATCTAATTGAACAATATAGTATGCCATAATTATTATAACCGTCTGATGTAGCACATAAAAAGGGTAAATGGCTTCGTTAGCTTTTGACAAAATTTTACTCGGTTTGTTAAACCAAATTTGACCATAGCCCAGCAAAACTATAATGCATGACCAGCTTACCCAACTAGTAACGCTATGCCAAATTGCCCAACGGGTGCCTATATTTAAATACGCTGATGCGATATCGCGAGGTAAATAATAGTAGCCATAGAAGCACAGAATAGCGATAATTGCGTTGTATAAATTAGCTCTTCTGTATGTCTTCAGATGATCCCATAGTATTGGAGATGCTGCCATTAAAATTCCTGATACGAAAAAGAAGCCATAGAACAACGTTGATGATAGGTTTTCAAAACTACCTGAATCATCAGGAAAGTATATTTTAGATATGACTTTTATTACTATTAAAGGAACTAACCATATTAAAATGCCGTATCGCTTTCTACTATTCTTTTCGATAAATCTCTTAATTTTTGTAGAACGGCTAGATCTTAGAAAAAGGATAAACGGAATACTTAATACGGAGATGTAAAACAGGTTCTCAATAAACCATAGATGATTGACCTCAATGTTTGAAAGAATGTGCGAATAAAATTGACCATACGATTCATAAATATCGATATGTTCAAAATAGGTTTGTGGTGGAACGATTACAAACACACCAAAAACTAGTGGAATCAATAGGCGATAACTTCGCTCTTTTAAAAATTGAACCCATGTTCTTTTTGAAAAGGCATACATAGTACCAACACCTGAAATTAGAAAAAGCAACGGAAGCCTGAGCTGTTCGAAAAACACCATGATATCATCTAATATTTTACTCGATTCAGCATTCATAATATGAAAATCATCACCATTAAAAGGCATACCAATATGATGTAAATAAACAGCCAAAATAGCGATCACTCGCCACCAGTCAATATCATAACGTCTTTGTTTTTCTTGCATTTGTTTCTTGATTTGATTGAATGTCATACAAACATAAATGGATGCATCATACCAAAGTGAAACTTGTTATGAATGACAAAGCAGAGTGACGAAAAACAGGGTGAATTAGTTCTTACTAGCCAAGAGAGCATTGAATTTTGTGATCTTAGATCGAGACACAGGCACTTTTATATCCGTTTTTTCAAAGGATATTAAATAACCTTGAGCGTTACCAACCGCGTTTTTAATTTGATGAATATTAACAAGGTATGATCGGTGGGTTTCAAAGACAAAAGGAAAATCTGTAAGCTGCTTTTTTAATTCCTTAAGTGATAAGCGAAGTAAATTTTGCTTAACCTCATTATTTTCTTGGGAATAAATCTCCGTATAATTCCCTTCTACTTTTGCAAATAGGAAGCTCGACAAATCAAGATCAAAGCTTTCAGTAGCAATCGGTGTTATAATATGAACTAATTGCTTATCATGTGCTTTTGCAGATTCCTTAAAACTCAATTGACTAGCGGCAGACTCATATTTTAGTAATAATCGTTCTAAATTAAGTGGCAGTAAAATGGTGAGTAATAGCAACCCAACGAGAAAGGTATTTCTGATTTCCTCTAAAAAATATCTAATCGACCAATTATCAGGTTTGTCATAAATAACATCTCTAATCAAAAAACTTCCTATACCGATTAGTAAAAGAACAATTGCTAAATGCAGCGCTTCTTTTCCTAAGGTCCATTTTCGCTCATCAGCCTGAAGGCTATCCAAAGTCCTAAAATAAACCAAGGCTATCACAAAGGGTAGCAACGCATGTATTAGACAAATCCATATATAATTGAACTTATGTTCTGAACGGTTAACTTCAAATGGCTCAAAAAAATAACTGAATGAAAAACTGAGTATGGCTATTGCTCCTAAAATAAGAAGCAATTTATCCCAACTGGCGTGGTAGTAAGGATAAGGTCTTTTTAAGTACTCTTTTATTTTAAGGTTTTTGAATGGCAAGAATAGTACTATAAATTAGTTATTGAAAATCAAAAGTAACCGATAATTAGCTAAAATCATTACGGCAAAATCATTTCATTTTTTGCATTGTCTAGTATTATCTGTTTTGAATTTATTTAAAACATAATAGGAAGCTTAAATTCTAATGGTCATTTTCAATGATATTACCGCATAACCAGAAAAGAGGTAGTTCAACTTATAATTTTCGCAGTACGAAAGAGCTAGCTTACTTTTGGAGGACCATAGCATAAGTAGGTTAAGTTCATGGTAAGATTTGGGGAAAAGACAGGGGCAACCCTGTCTTTTTATTTTATAGAACTTCTTCACCCAATCAATCACTACTATTCTAAGCCAAAAAACATTGGCGAAAATTCACATCATTATTACTGTGTAATTAAACGACCCTTTATTTGAACTTTTCATTATCTCCCTAATCTCCTATTTTTAAAGTTTATTTTAACGTACTAATTAAATAGTCTATATTTTAGCCTTTAATTGAACTTTTCAGCTATGGTTTTCGGATACGCAAGAGTTAGTACAATGGATCAAAATTTGGACCTTCAAATTGATGCCTTTTTGAAGGAAGGGATAGATGTGAAAA
>CALLIG010000004.1 GCA_938009735.1 uncultured Flavobacteriaceae bacterium | reverse complement strand
GTATGGCCATTTGCTCGTCTGGTATTGGGTCTTCGGATGCTCTAGGTTTCGGAATACTTGTCGGAGATCCTAATTTGGATAATTCGATGGTTTCAAAATCCATAATTGGTAAGGCTTGCAAACCGTCATTACTATCATTCGTATCAGCAACGTATAATCTATCAAATCCAAAAAGCTTCCCGGTTCCTATAGGATCCATTCCGTATTCAGCCGGAAGTACCGCACCAACCAATACAATTCCACCAATCACCAATGCAATCAGAATTGATTTTAACAACTGCTTTTTATTCATCACTTGCGGATTCGAATTACTCATTTTCACGATTTAAGAATTGAAATATCCTATTAATTGATATCCTAACAAAACAAAACCAGCTGCCATTAGCAGGGTATTCGTAATATTAGAAAACTTTATATAACTGTTATATCGCCTCCAAATACCAAGTAGTATCAGTACAAAACCTAAAGCTAAAAACTGTCCGATTTCCACGCCCAAATTAAAGCCCAGTAAGTTGGTAAAAAGACCTTCTTTGTCAAATTTAAACTCCTGTAATTTAGTGGCTAATCCGAAGCCATGAAACAATCCAAAAATCAAAACAGCAAGTTTCGTATTTGGTTGTTTTCCAAAGAACTTTTTAAATCCATCGAGATTATCAAAACCTTTATATACAATAGATAAAGCTATTATCGCATCAATCAAATAAGCATTTACATTGATGTCAGCCATAACTCCAAACAATAGCGTCAAGCTATGACCTATGGTAAAAAAGCTGATGTACATAATAATTTCACGGGTTCGATATAAGAAAAAAATCACCCCTACTAAAAATAACAAATGGTCATAACCCGTGAGCATATGCTTTGCACCGATGTACAAAAACGGACCAAAAGCAACGCCCTTATTACCCAATAAAAAAGCTTGTGTTTCATCGTCAACTCCATGGGCGTAAGCCACAGTTGAAACAAAACATAGCAGTATAAAAGCTAGTATATTTTTTGAGAAACTATTCAATAGTTCTATTGGAATTAATGTGCATGACCATGATCAATGACCTGCTGAATGCTATCAACTTTTCTCAGACTATCTTCTACTTTCTTATTAGCAGCTTTCAATTCAGCATCAGCTTTTGAGGCTTCTTCACTAATCTCTGTCGTTACCTTTTCTATGGGAGTATCAACTTTAACTTCTTTAGCTTTTTTGTCTCCACAGGCGCTTATTAGGCCAATAGCCATAACAGCTAAAATCATTGATTTTTTAATCATTAGAATATGTTTTAATTTATTTACTTGAATTATTGAACAATTTATGAAATGGTGACTCCTTCCAAAATACTAAAAATATTCCGAATAAAATAAAGGGTATGCTTAGCCATTGTCCCATATTCAAAGTCATTTCATTTTCAAAATCAACCTGATTTTCTTTATAAAATTCAATAATAAATCTTGCAGAATATAGGAGTATAAAAAAGGTGCCTATGAAAAGTCCGTGACGATTTTTAATTTTCTTTGAACGGTACATGTAGTAGAGTAAAACAAATATCAATAGATACGAAATGGCTTCATACAATTGGGTTGGATGTCTAGGTAACATATCATCACGTTCAAAAACAAAACCCCAAGTACCATCTGTCGGTTTGCCATATATTTCTGAATTCATCAAATTACCCAGACGAATCAAGGCCGCTGTTACGGCAGCTCCGATCGCTACTCGGTCTAAAACCCAAAGCAGATTGGTTTTTGTTTTGCGCCAATAATAGAAAATTGCTATTAACGCACCGAACGTTCCACCATGGCTTGCCAAACCTTGAAATCCTGTAAACTCATAGGCTCCATTGACATCCCTAATAGGCAGCAAAACTTCTAAAAGATGGCTAAAATAATAATCCGGCTCATAGAAAAAACAATGCCCTAAGCGCGCGCCTAAAAGGCCACCTACAAAAATGTATGTTGCAAGTTGGTCTAAATTTTCTAAAGGAACGGCTTCCTTTTTGTAGATGCGTTGTATAATATAATACGCCAAGAAAAGCCCTAACATCCAAGATAATCCGTAATACCTTAAAGGGAAAGTATCGGCAATCACAAAAATTTCAGGATCTACATTCCAATGTATGATGTTATCATTCATGTTCTAACGAAGGAAAAATTAAGTTTCAGTAAAATCTAGTTTTTACTCGTTGCATTACTTAGTATCGAACTCAAAATATAAAAAGCAATTATAATAGGTACGGCCAAAAACTTCATTGTAATCAACAGTACCAAACTCACAATAATAAAAATATAACGAAGAGCATTATCTTTAAAACTCCAGTTTTTAAACTTTAACGCAAAGAGCTCGATGTTACTATTTAATAAAAACGCACTTAATAGTGTCACTCCTATCAAAAACCATTGATTTAGAATGATTTCATTTAATCCGCCCATATCATGATGCAATAAAATTAGAGGGAGTGAAAGAATTAATAGCGCATTTGCAGGAGTCGGGAGACCAATAAAAGAGGAAGCTTGGTTTTCGTCAATATTGAATTTAGCTAAGCGATAAGCAGATGCCATCGTTATTATAAAGCCAAAAAAAGGTAAAACTGTACTACCGTTTAAATTCGAAAATAGATCAACAATTGGTCCTCCGTCTCCGTTGGTAACATTCCAACCCCCTTTTATAGACATTGCAAACATCTGAAACATTACGATGCCAGGCACTAATCCGCTTGTAATCATATCTGCAAGCGAATCAAGCTGCAAACCTAATTCACTTTTCACATCTAATATTCTTGCCGCAAAGCCGTCAAAGAAATCAAAAATGATTCCTAAGAAAACGAAAAAAGCCGCCAATTCAAGCTGATTTAAAACTGCAAATACAGCAGCGACACATCCGCAAAAAACATTCAATAAGGTAATTAGGTTGGGTATATGCCTTTTCATTGTTGTGGTTTGAGTAAACTACTTTGCGGAAAGTCCACGAAGCATTCATATTGAAACATCATTTAAATTTCTAGGCAAGCCTTAGAGCTTTTAAATTTTGATTGTCGAGTAAAAATAATACAAATTTTAAGGATTCACTTTAGTCCGTTATTTATTATGATATTTGTATTCGTGTTATTTTTGATTTCAAATGCAGTTTAAAAAATTCATTCCGTTTCTTTTTGTTGCCTTTACAGCCCTTGGCTTTGCGCAAGAAGGTGTGCTTTCACCATTGTCAAAAATTAGTCTTTTGACTATTGGACCAGGCGATGAGGTATATTCTAAATACGGACATAGCGGTTTTCGCATTCAAGACCCCTCTATAGGCGTAGATCGTATTTATGACTATGGTGGTTTCGACTTTGATGCCCCATTCTTTATCTGGAAATTTGCTCGAGGAAAACTTGACTATAACATGTCAGGGTATAAATTCAAAAGTTTCTTTAATGCATATCAGCAAGAAAATCGTTGGGTACGAGAGCAAACATTGAATTTAACACAAGATCAACGAAATGAGCTTTTCGCCTTTCTTCAAAACAACTATCGTAAAGAAAATCGAAATTATAGATATGATTTTCTTTTTGATAATTGTGCTACCAAAATACCTGAAGTTTTAAAAAATGGATTGGGTGATCAGTTAAAATTTAACTTCGACCATCTTGAAAATCAATATACCTTCAGGCAATTGATACATCAAAATTTAGATGAAAATGACTGGCAAACTTTTGGAATAGACTTGGCTTTAGGGTCAATAATCGACAAAAAAGCAACACCTTGGGAACATCAATTTCTTCCACTTTATGTGAGTGAGCAATTTGCAAACACAACAGTAAATGGGCAAGACTTTGTTTCTAGTGATGAACTGCTAATTACCGCAAAACCTATTCAAAATAAAGGTCTTTTCATTCTTAAACCCCTATTTTGGCTTATTTTATTATTACTTGCTGTTGTTGTACTAACCTATCTTGATCACAAGAAGAACAAACGTACGAGATGGCTTGATTTCAGTCTTTTCTTAATTACTGGTTTGGCAGGGCTTCTCATATTCTTTCTTTGGTTTTTGACAGATCACACCTTTACTAAAGACAACTTTAATCTACTTTGGGCTTTCCCAATAAATCTGATTTTAGCATTTATTCTTCTAAAAAGTAAAACCCCAGCAAATTGGGTTATGAAGATACTATGGGTTCTAATTGCTTTTATTGCTATAGCGGTTATTCTATGGCTACTTAAAATTCAAATTTTTTCACCCCTACTAGTTTTCATTCTTGTAGCTTTGACGATTAGATATTTGTATTTGATTCATTTTTTCAAGCAAATCAAATCACCAACTATCTAAAACTATAACATTCCAACAATCCATAAATGAACCTACTCACAGTAGAAAATATATCCAAATCATTTGGTGAACTTGTACTCTTTGAAAATCTCTCTTTCGGGGTTAACAAAGATCAGAAAATTGCCTTGATTGCAAAAAACGGTACTGGCAAAACATCCATCTTAAAGATGCTTTCTGGTAGCGATAAACCAGACACCGGACAAGTAAGTTATCGAAAAGGAATTCGTGTTTCCTTTTTAGAACAAGAGCCTGAAATGGATCCTGATTTGACTATTGAAGAAACAATCTTCGCTTCAGACAATGAGGTTTTAAAGGTTATCGCCAGCTATGAGAAAGCACTAGCAAACCCTGATGATCAAGATGCTTATCAAGAAGCTTTTGAAGGCATGGAACACCATCAAGCTTGGGATTTTGAAACACAGTACAAGCAAATACTTTTTAAACTAAAATTAGAAGATTTAGATGTAAAAGTCGGTTTGCTTTCTGGTGGACAACAGAAACGCCTAGCGCTAGCCAACGCACTAATTAACAAGCCTGAATTGTTGATTTTAGATGAACCTACCAACCACCTTGATTTAGAAATGATAGAATGGTTAGAGCTCTATTTTGCAAAAGAAAACATGACCCTTTTTATGGTGACTCACGATCGCTTTTTTTTAGAACGTGTTTGTAACGAAATCATAGAACTTGATAATGGAAAGCTTTATCCGTACAAGGGTAACTATTCATATTATTTAGAAAAGAAAGAAGCACGTATTGAGCAAGAAGCAGTTGAGCACCATAAAACTAAGATTCTATTTAAAAAAGAATTAACATGGATGCGTCGTCAACCAAAAGCACGTACTACAAAATCAAAATCTAGAATTGATGATTTTACAGCGATAAAAGAAAAAGCTAGTCAGCGAAGAAAAGAACATGAAATACAGCTAGAAATCAACATGCAACGGGTTGGAAGTAAAATTCTCGAGCTACATAAAATTTCAAAAGCCTACCCAAATTTACCCATTCTTGATAAATTTGAGTATACCTTTTTAAAAGGTGAACGTATTGGTATCATTGGCAAAAATGGAACCGGCAAGTCTACTTTTCTAAATATTCTAACAGGTGCTGACCAACCTGATTCTGGTAAAGTTATCAAAGGTGAAACCATTAAATTCGGTTATTATACCCAAAAGGGAATTGAAATAAAAAAAGGTCAAAAAGTGATTGATGTGATTCGTGAGTTTGGCGACTACATTCCCTTAATGAAAGGGCGTCAAATTTCCGCACAGCAGTTATTAGAACGTTTTCTTTTTGATCGTAAAAAGTCATATGATTTCGTAGAAAAGCTGAGTGGTGGTGAACGAAAACGACTGTACTTATGTACCATTTTAATTCAGAATCCGAATTTCTTAATCTTAGATGAACCCACTAACGATTTAGATATTGTTACTCTGAATGTTTTAGAAAGTTTTTTACTAGATTTTCCGGGCTGTATTATTGTGGTATCTCACGACCGTTATTTTATGGATAAAATAGTAGACCACCTTTTTGTTTTTAGAGGGAATGCTGTTGTTGAAGATTTTCCTGGTAATTATTCTGATTATCGTGCTTATGAAGATAGTTCTGCAATAGAAATTAGGGTAGGCAAGGAAAAAGCAAAAGAAAAAAGCAAAGAATTAAATGCTGCCAAGAACACTTGGAAAAAAGAAGATAAAGGCAATAAGCTATCCTATTCAGAACAACAGGAATACAAAAAATTAGAGAAAGAAATAAAAAAGCTGGAGTTTAAAAAAGGAGAGATAGAAGAGCAGTTTGTGACTGGTGACTTATCCGTTGACGAAATTACTGAGCTATCAAAAAACTTAAGCGAAATAAACGTTGGCATAGAAACTAAGACCGAACGATGGTTTGAGCTTTCAGCCATAATGGAATAGAATTCAATTTCAATCAAGCACTTTTAGTTGTAAACGTTGTACAAACTAATAGCATACATAAAACATTTGCTAACCAGCACCAATCAACACGGGGTCCACTCCCCTTTTGTCTATGATTATGTGACCAAATGTTTGTATATCAAGTCAAAACACAAGGCTTCTAAAAGTCAGAATGTAGTTCTAAAAAGCATTCCGTATTTTAAGATAGATGCGTTTAAAGTATTGTCTTCGGATACTCAAATTGAGTATCTGATTCAAAAAACACTTGGCCTAAAAGCTACAATCATTGCTCCTTTTGATTTGATGTATTTTGATAATCCATCCGTAGATCTAATATCTATTTATAAAGAACAATTCGATAATGATAGTATGCTTTTAATAGCTAACATACATAGCAGTAAAAAAAAATCATCAATTTGGGAAGCCTTAAAAGAAAACGAAGAAGTCACCGTAACGATAGACATGTTTCATTGTGGCGCATTATTTTTTAGAAAAGAACAAGCAAAAGAACATTTTAAGATTCGGATTTAATCGTGTAATTTTAGAACTAAGCAATTAGATTATGAGTAACAATACTATTTATATGGTTTTAGGTGGAGTATTTATGCTGTACATCATTGTAACATTGACCACACGAAGTAAATCTAAGGCAAGAAAATCGAGAAAGTTTATGGGTGATTTTGATCGAAAAGATAAAAAGAAGTAAGCAATGTTTAGATTTTAGAAAACAATTCTAAAATCAATACTTTTCACTCATAACTGTTCAAAATCCTACTTTTCCAATGAAAATATACACTAAAACAGGCGATAATGGCACAACTGCACTCTTCGGAGGCACAAGAGTTGCTAAACATCATATTCGTATTGAAAGCTACGGTACCATTGATGAATTAAATTCTTGGTTAGGCCTAATCCGTGATCAAGAAATTGATCCGAACGCTTCAAATACAATAGCCACAATTCAAGATAAACTTTTTACAGTAGGAGCAATTTTAGCCACCGACCCTGAAAAAGCCATATTAAAAAACGGAAAAGAACGACTCAATATTCCAAAAATTTCTACAGCAGATATCGAGATTTTAGAAAAAGAGATGGATCAAATGAATGAAGATTTACCTGAAATGACCCATTTTATTCTCCCTGGTGGGCATACTACCGTGTCATACTGTCATATTGCAAGAACTGTATGTCGTAGGTCTGAACGCTTAATTTCACATTTGAATGCCAGCGAACCCATTGATGAAATAGTCTTGATGTATGTGAACAGACTATCAGACTACCTCTTCGTATTGGCACGAAAATTGTCTAAAGAACTTAAAGCGAAAGAAATAAAGTGGATTCCTGAGAAAAAGGACTAATAAATCTGTTTTTTCTTCGTTAATCAATTATTACCGTAAGAATATTAAATAAAAAGGCTAAAAAACTTGGCTAGTAACATTTAAAAATTATTTTTGCAAAATATTAAAATCAAATTATTACCATGTATTGGACATTAGAATTAGCATCTTATTTAAGTGATGCACCATGGCCTGCCACGAAAGACGAGTTAATTGATTATTCAATTCGTACTGGTGCGCCCTTAGAGGTTGTTGAAAACCTACAATCGATGGAAGAAGAAGGTGGAGAAATTTACGAATCTATTGAAGAAATTTGGCCTGACTACCCGACTGAAGAAGATTATCTTTGGAATGAGGATGAGTATTAATAAGAATCTATAGTATTAGAATAAAAAAAAGTCTCTTTGGGGGCTTTTTTTTATGCGCTTTACTTAGGTTTCGGTAATTTTGTCAGATATCGGCAATTGGAATACCTTTTGTTCCATACAGCACATTACAAATCTAAAAAGAGATACTACCATCATTGCACAAATGCCATGAGGTAATCTATATAAAATTAGCATATGAGTTTTATCAATTCAATATTAAAAGTATTTGTTGGAGACAAATCACAGAATGATGTGAAGGCGCTGCAACCTATTGTCGAACAAATTAGATCTTTTGAACTTTCTTTAGAAGGATTGAGTCATGATGACTTAAGAGCAAAGACTGCAACATTCAAAGCCAAAATCAAAGAAGATAGAAAAGCTATTGATGATCAAATAGCGACACTAACTGAAGAAGTAAAAGCTTCGAAGGATATTGACAAGAATGAAGATATCTACGCAGAGATTGATAAATTAAAGGAGGAAGGTTATAAAATATCTGAAGATACTTTAAACGAGATTTTACCTGAAGCGTTTGCAGTTGTAAAAGAAACAGCAAAACGTTTTACTCACAATACTACGCTTACAGTTACTGCATTAGAATTTGATCGTGAGCTTTCTGGAGATAATGATTATGTAACATTAGAAGGCGATAATGCCGTTTGGAATAACTCTTGGGATGCTGCTGGAAAAGCAATTACTTGGGACATGATACATTATGATGTTCAGCTGATTGGTGGTATTTGTTTGCATCAAGGTAATATTGCTGAAATGCATACTGGTGAAGGTAAAACCTTGGTAGCGACACTTCCGCTTTACTTAAATGCACTTGGTGGAAACGGAGCGCATTTAGTAACAGTTAATGATTACCTAGCTAAACGTGATAGCGCGTGGATGGCTCCAATATTTCAATTTCACGGACTTACTATTGACTGTATAGATCATCACAAACCAAATTCTGATGGTAGACGGGCTGCTTATAATGCAGATATCACTTACGGAACGAATAATGAATTCGGTTTTGATTACTTAAGAGATAATATGGCGCATACACCAAAAGATTTGGTGCAACGCCCACATAACTATTCGATTGTTGATGAGGTCGATTCTGTTTTGGTTGATGATGCTCGAACGCCTTTGATTATTTCAGGACCAGTTCCTGAAGGAGATCGCCACGAATTTAACGAGCTAAAGCCAAAGGTTAATGAAATAGTTCAGTTACAAAGACAACATTTAACAGGCGTATTAGCAGAAGCTAAAAAGCTAATTACTTCTGGCGATACCAAAGAAGGTGGATTCTTGTTGCTTCGTGTTCATAGAGGTTTACCAAAGAATAAAGCGCTAATTAAATTTCTTAGTGAAGAAGGTGTCAAGCAATTACTGCAGAAGACTGAGAACTTTTATATGCAAGACAACAACCGCGAAATGCCAAAGGTTGATGAAGATTTGTTGTTTGTAATCGAAGAAAAGAACAATCAAATTGAACTTACCGATAAAGGGATTGAATATATTTCAGGAGAGGATAACAAAGATTTCTTTGTTATGCCAGATATAGGTGGAGAAATTGCCTTAATTGAGAATCAAAATCTAGAAATTGAAAAAGAAGCTGAACTGAAAGAAGAGCTTTTCAAAGATTTCACTATCAAGAGTGAACGAATTCATACCATGAGCCAATTATTAAAAGCATACACGCTTTTTGAGAAAGATGTGGAGTATGTGGTCATGGAGAACAAAGTAATGATCGTTGATGAGCAAACGGGCCGTATTATGGATGGCCGTCGTTACTCTGACGGATTACACCAAGCTATTGAAGCAAAAGAGAATGTAAAGATTGAAGCTTTAACTCAAACTTTTGCAACGGTTACTTTACAGAATTACTTTAGAATGTATAGCAAGCTGGCTGGTATGACAGGTACGGCAATTACAGAAGCTGGTGAATTTATGGAAATTTACAAGTTGGATGTAATGGAGATTCCTACCAACAGACCTATCGCTCGTGACGATAGAAACGATTTAATTTATAAGACGAAGAGAGAAAAATACAATGCAATTATTGATGAGGTTACCAAATTATCTCAAGCAGGTAGACCAGTATTGATTGGTACAACTTCTGTTGAAATATCTGAATTACTTTCAAAATTATTAAGTGTACGTAAAGTACCTCACAATGTTTTGAACGCGAAATTACACAAGAAGGAAGCTGATGTTGTTGAGGAAGCTGGTAATGCAGGTATTGTAACTATTGCAACAAACATGGCAGGTCGTGGTACTGATATTAAACTTTCTGCTGCTGTAAAAGAATCTGGTGGTTTAGCAATTGTGGGTACAGAACGTCATGATTCGCGTCGTGTAGATAGACAGCTAAGAGGTCGTTCAGGTCGTCAAGGTGATCCTGGTAGTTCTCAGTTCTATGTTTCGCTTGAAGATAATCTGATGCGCTTATTTGGATCTGATCGTGTAGCTAAAATGATGGATAAGATGGGACTCGAAGATGGTGAAGTTATTCAGCATTCGATGATGACAAAATCTATTGAGCGAGCGCAGAAAAAAGTAGAAGAAAATAACTTCGGAGTTCGTAAGCGTTTGTTAGAGTATGATGATGTTATGAATGCACAACGTGAAGTAGTGTACAAAAGAAGACGTCACGCTTTGCAAGGAGAACGTTTAAAAGTAGATATTGCCAATATGGTATATGATACTTGCGAAGTAATTACAGAGCAAAACAGAGCAGCTAATGATTTCAAAAACTTTGAATTCGAATTAATTAAATACTTTTCTATTACTTCTCCTATTTCTGAAGATGACTTTTTGAAGAAAGGCGTACAAGATATCGCAGGTGATTTATACAAAGCTGCTTATGATCACTATCAAGAAAAGATTGAGAAAAATGCTGCGATAGCTTTCCCGGTGATTAAAAAGGTTTACGAGGACAATGCAAATAAGTTTGAACGTATCGTAGTTCCTTTTACCGATGGGATAAAAACTTTAAATGTTGTTACAAACCTTCAGGATGCCTATGAGAGTAATGGAGCACAACTGGTTACTGATTTTGAAAAGAACATATCATTAGCCATTATTGATGACTCATGGAAGACTCATTTACGTAAAATGGATGAGTTAAAGCAATCTGTGCAGTTAGCTGTACACGAACAGAAAGATCCTTTATTGATTTATAAATTTGAAGCTTTTGAACTTTTCAAAGGCATGATTGAGAAAGTAAATAAAGAAGTTGTTTCTTTCTTATATAAAGGCGAATTACCGAGTGGCAACCCTGATGAAATTCAAGAAGCAAGAACGGTTAGCAGACCTAAAGACAATTTAAAAACAAGTAAAGCTGAGATTCCTAATAGTGATGAACGTGCTGCTCAAAGTAGAGCGATAGGTCAAAATCAAGGTGGAAGACCTGCTGTAACTGAAACTATAGTTCGCGAAACTAGAAAGATTGGTAGAAATGATCGGGTAACAATTAAAAATATCATGTCTGGCGAAAGCAAAGTGGTGAAGTATAAACAAGCAGAACCATTAATAAGCAAAGGAGAATGGGTCTTAACGGAAGACTAACTTAATCTTACAAAATGTAAAAAGGTGGCCCATTGGTCACCTTTTTTGTTTAAATAATTAAATGAAAACTTCTGAATACAACTATTATAACTAATTTAATACAATCTAAGTTCTACATAAGCAACGTATAACTAGTGAACTACCTTGGTATTTTGAGTTAATAGGAAATAATAAAGCATTTCTATTGCATAATATGCCAAAACATATTTAGCTTTACAGTAATTAAAGTACGGTTACATTAATATTTTCAGGTCTAAGCCCAACCACTAACCTTGGCCAAATGCAAGAAGAGAATAAACCAAACGATCGATTAAAGAGTAAAGCACGTTTAGTTCAGCGTGTCAATTACTTTACCTCTGTTTTTTCTATACTACTCAGTTGCATATGCTTGTTTGCATTAGATATTACAGAAGTAATTCCTTTTGTGTTTTTAGGCTTCGGGACCTTGAATTTAATGAACGCTATCCTTTACCATTATCACAAAAACCTTACACTTACCTATAATATTGTTTCTGTAATGACCCTTGCAGGCGCGACTATAATAACGCTCTATAGCGGTGGAATTAACAGTCCTTTTATATTTGTACTAGCACTTATAGTAGTTGCTGGCTATGTGACGACCAAGGCCTACGGCTCCCTTTATTTAAACTTAAACCTATTAATCATCGTTTTAATTTACTCTCAAAGTATCTCTGAGTTTAGTTTTGTAACGAATGTTATTCCTGATAAATCAAAAGATATATTCGCGTTATTAAGCGTTCTATTTTCGGTATATCTGCTTGGTGGTGTCTTCGGAAAGAATCTTCTTCATGCCCATCATAATTTGTACAAAACCAAAAATGCACTAGAGGGTAAAATCAATGAGAAAGAAACCTTATTGAAAGAGGTTCACCACAGAGTTAAGAACAACTTACAAACGGTTTCTAGTCTACTTAGTTTACAATCTAGAAACGCGCCTGATGATGCTACTAAAGATCTATTGAAGAATAGTCAAAATCGTGTAATATCAATGGCGATGGTACATGAAATGTTATACATGCGAGAAGATATTTCAAAAATAGGTTACAAATCTTATGTACAAGAACTAGCTGAATACCTAGTACGTTCTATAAAAGGCACAAGTAGCAATATCACTTTAGATATAGATATACCTGATGTGAAATTAAATATTGATACGGCGGTTCCACTAGGTTTATTGATCAATGAAGCCGTTACCAATGCGCTTAAATACGGAATTGCAGATGATAGTCAAGGGCATATTTTCATCAAGCTTCGAAAAGGTGAGAATGATGAATATCTTTTAAATATTGGTGATACTGGTATTGGGTATTCTGAAACTATCAATCATAAAACTACTAAATCTCTTGGTCTTAAGCTTATTCATAACCTAGCCAGACAACTACGTGGATCTGTTGCACGAGATATTACAAGAAAAGGAACCCACTACATTGTAAAGTTTAAAGAAATTCATCCACAACTGCCTTCATTGGCCTAATTAAGTTTTTCTTCCCTAAAAACAATTTTTTATAAAGGTGATTTTTGCCCTATTAAATCATAAGGTTAATCGCTATATTTAAGCGACTAATTAAATCACCCTTTCATGTTAAAAAAACTACTCCTTTTGGTGCTTTGTTTCAGCACTACCATTCAAGCTCAAGATTACTTTTTTGAAAAATACCAACCGTTCAATGAAACAGTTCCGAGTCCTGAGGAATTTTTAGGTTACGGAATTGGAGAGCATCATACGCGTCATGATTTAATTGTTGCCTATTTAATAAAGTTGGCAGAAACTTCTGATCGTGCATCCATCTATGAATATGGTAAAACACATGAAGGCCGGAAACTAGTTATTCTAACAATTACGAGTCCCGAAAATTTATCCAACCTTGATAATATAAAAGAACAACATTTGGCATTTACCGATCCTGCTAAAAACGTTTCGAATTATGGTGAGGTTCCAATTTTTATAAACCTTGCTTATAATGTACATGGCAATGAACCTTCAAGCTCAGAAGCCGCTTTGTTGACGGCGTATACTTTTGCAGCATCCAATAGTAAAGAAGTACTAAATTATTTAGACAAGGCAGTCATAATGATTGACCCAACAATCAATCCTGATGGGCGCGATCGTCATACACAATGGGCAAATTCATATCAAGGCACACCAAATGTAGCTGATCCACAAGATGCAGAACATAACGAATATTGGCCTGGTGGAAGAACAAATCACTATTGGTTTGATTTAAACAGAGATTGGTTGTTAGCAATAAACCCTGAAAGTAGGGGCAAATTAAAATGGTATCATGAGTGGTACCCCAATGTTGTTACTGATTTTCATGAAATGGGAAGCCAAAGCAGCTACTTTTTTGAACCTATGAAAGCAAATGCTTCCTTAAACCCAATAATGCCTAAGGAAAACTATGAGGATTTAAATAACATATTTGGTGATGCTTTTGCGAAAGCTCTAGATAGTATTGGTTCTTTTTATTTTACCAAAGAAGTTTTTGATGGTACGTACCCTGGCTACGGATCTTCGTATCCAGATTTACAAGGTGCTTTGGCCTTATTATTCGAACAAGCGAGTTCTAGAGGTCATGAACAAACGACTGCTTTTGGTAAAATCACCTTTCCTTTTACCATTCGAAATCAATATACATCAAGTCTTACAACTGTAAAAACAGCCGTTGCAAACAAGGCTTATCTGCGCGAGTACCAACAAAAATTCTTCAAAAGTGCACTTACTAATTCCACAAGAAGTAAAGTTCGCGGCTATTCTTTCGGCGATGCTACTGATAATAATAGAACTAAAGCTTTTATTGATAAACTTTTAGTACATGAAATTGATGTCTATAAATCAGGAAATCGATTTGTAGTGCCAACTAAGCAACCGCAATACCGTATGGTTCAGACTATGTTCGAAACCTATTCAATATATCGTGACAGCGTTTATTATGATGCCTCAGCTTGGTCAGTTGCCAATTTTTATAATATGAAGTACAAACCTGTTACTTCTTTGAATTTAGGAGAAAAGATAGAAACTGTAGAAAATTTGATAACAGTTGCTCCAGTAAATCAATCAGAATACGCGTATATCATTGATTGGGATGATTATAATGCGCCAGCGGCACTTAATTATTTGCAACAAAATGGATTGGTAATTTCTTCCGCTTTTAAACCTTTTAGTGCGAAGATGGGAAACACTTCCAAATCTTTTAGTTATGGTAGTTTGGTTGTTCCGGTTTCATTACAAAAGAAGAGTTCAGAGGAAGTTTATGCCTTACTCCAAAATGCTCAGAAAAAATATGAAGTCCCAATGTATGGATTAAACTCTGGCTACAGTTCAAAAGGAATCGACTTGGGTAGTGGTTCTGTCCGCCCAATTAAGAAAGTGAAAGCGGCTATGCTCATTGGTAATGGAACACGTTCTTACGAGGCAGGTGAAGTATGGCATTTGCTTGATACTCGAATCGATATGCCGATTAGCAAAATACCAATGCGCAATTTCAACCGCACTAATTGGGATAAATACACTACGCTAGTGATGGTTTCAGGACGGTATGATTTAAACAAAAAACAACAAGACAAAATCAAAACTTGGGTTAGTAAGGGGAATACTTTAATTACTATCGGAACTGCATCTAAATGGGTCATTGACAAAAAAATCGTGAAAGAAAGTCTAACTAATAAAGTTAAAGATTCATTAGAAAAAGATTCAACAAAAATAGCGGAGCGTAAACCTTATGTTAATGCTAGAGAAAATTTAGGTAAAGAAAGTGTTGGTGGCATTATTGTAAAAGCAGATATCGATACTACCCATCCCCTAGCATTCGGTTATCATGATAAGAGCATACCGGTTTACAAGAATAATACAGTATGGCTTGCACCTAGCAAAAATGAATATGCTACAGTAGCGAAGTATGCTAAGAATCCACATATTGATGGTTTTATTACAAAAAAGAATATGGAAGAAAATTTAAAACCATCAGCATCTCTTATTGTAAGTAAGGTAGGAAGCGGAAGAGTTGTTCTCTTTGCTGACAATCCGAACTTTAGAGGAAGCTGGTATGGTACGAACAGGCTTTTCTTGAATGCTATATTTTTAGGGGATAAGATTAGTGTACCATCGAGGAATTAATAAGTTAGTAGATTAGAAAAAACCTGAATTTAATATAACAAATGTCTAAAGAGAAGATAATTGCTGCTTACGAAGATTTAGCAGACAGTTACAACGCCTTAATTGACCATAAACCGCATAATGCTTATTACGACCGCCCGAACACCTTAAAATTGATTCCAGAAGTTAATGGAAAACATATTTTGGATGCAGCTTGTGGTCCAGGCAAATACGCGGAGATACTTTTAAGTCAGGGGGCAAAAATAACGGGCTTCGATCTAAGCCCTAAAATGGTGGCTCATGCTAAAAATAGAAACAAGGGCTTAGGTGATTTTTTCGTTCACGACATGTCAAATCCTCTAAACATGATTGAGAATGCCACATTTGACACGGTAGTATGTGCCTTAGCAATGCATTATCTAGAAGATTGGAATAAAGCAATGCAAGAATTTCATAGAGTTTTAAAACCTAATGGAACTTTGGTAATTTCTATAGAACATCCGTTTTTTGAATATTTGTATTTTAAATCTGATGCCTATTTTGAAATTGAACCAGTTAATGCTACTTGGTCGGGGTTTGGAAAACCAGTCAAAGTGCATAGTTTCAGACGATCATTACATGAATGCATTCAACCTATTACGAACAACGGTTTTTTAATTGACCAACTTATAGAACCAAAACCTGTTGCTGAATTTGAAAAATTAGATCCAAGACATTTTAAAGAACTAAATGAGTTTCCTAGCTTTATGCACATTAGGGCCATAAAAAAATAATAATCCAAATAACTAACCATCTAGAAACCCAACAATCCAAAAGATGAAAAAACAAACTACTCTACTCCTATTACTTTTATTCTTAGCAGGGATAACACAATCTTTCGCTCAATCAGCAGCTGGAGACGGTCCACACGCACAACTAATAATTAGAGGTGTAACGTTAGTAAATGGTAACGGAGCTCCACCACAAGGCCCTATTGACATTGTAGTTGAAAATAATATCATTAAAAAAATTCAAGTAGTCGGTTATCCGGGAGTGAAAATTGATGAATCTAAACGCCCTAAATTAAAAGCTGGCGGTAAAGAATTAGATTGTACGGGCATGTACTTGTTACCTGGCTTTGTTGATATGCATACCCATATTGGTGGTGTATCGCAAGGAGCTGAACCGGACTATGTTTTTAAACTTTGGATGGCACATGGTGTTACAACGGCTCGTGAAGTTGGTGGTAGAAGTGTTGATTGGTCTTTAGATTTAAAACGCAAAAGTGCTAAGAATGAAATAGTCGCTCCACGCTTGTATACGTATACAGGCTTCGGACAAACAAGCAAAAATTTTAATCCTTTAAATGATATTCCAATTTCTACTCCAGAGCAAGCTCGTGCTTGGGTTCGAGCAAATGCAAAAGAAGGTGCCGATGGTATTAAATTCTTTGGAGCGGAACCCGAAATAATGGCTGCTGCTTTAGATGAGAATAAGAAACTTGGCTTAGGTTCTGCATGTCACCATGCCCAATTAAGCGTAGCACGATGGAATGTGCTGCATTCTGCGAGAGCTGGTCTAACTTCTATGGAACATTGGTACGGCCTACCAGAAGCCTTATTTGACGATAGAACCGTACAAGATTATCCGTTAGATTATAACTATCAGAATGAACAACATCGCTTTGAGAATGCAGGTAAACTTTGGGCACAAGCTGCAGAACCTTATTCAGAACATTGGGAAAAGGTAATGACAGAATTATTAGAACTTGATTTCACAATGGACCCAACGTTTAACATCTACGAGGCAAGTCGAGATTTACAACGAGCAAGGCGAGCTGAATGGCATGAAGATTATACCTTACCAAGTTTATGGAAGTTCTACGAGCCTAGTAAAATTTCACACGGAAGCTACTGGCACGATTGGGGTACTGAACAAGAGGTCGCTTGGAAAAAGAACTACAATCTTTGGATGACTTTTATTAACGAATACAAAAATAGAGGCGGTAGAGTAACAGCAGGTTCTGATTCTGGATTTATTTATCAACTCTATGGTTTTGCATACATCCGAGAATTGGAATTGTTACGTGAAGCTGGCTTTCATCCACTTGAAGTAATTCGTTCTGCTACCTTAAATGGCGCAGAAGCCTTAGGTCTAGATGATAAAATAGGTTCTGTAAGTATTGGCAAATGGGCAGACTTTGTTGTCGTTGATGCTAACCCTTTAAAAAACATTAAAGTATTATACGGTACAGGTGCCGTTAAACTAACAGAAGACAATGAAGTTATTCGCGAAGGTGGCGTCAAATACACCATCAAAGATGGAATCATATATGATTCCAAAGCTTTATTAAAAGAAGTTAAAGATATGGTTGCGGCTGAGAAAGCAAAAACTGATTATAAATTAATGCAACCCGGAGTTAAGGAGTAGTTTCTAATAAATACAAAAATAAAAAAGCACCCAATTTCCATGGCAGGAGGTTGGGCACTTTTATTCTGGTTAAATAGTGTGAGGGGACTATAATTTTCCCACCTACGCGGCACATTCAGAGCATTATAGGCTAATATAATATTTTATCACTTATCGTTTGTTGTTCTTAACACGAACTTTTATTGGTCGTACATTTGATGCTTGTTTCTTCGCAACGAAGACAGCAGTACCAACAAGAGCAATCGATATTAAAAGTGTAGCTAAGATCATAATAAGTTATTTTTTAGTGTTCTGTTAAGCCATTTTGGCTTTGTTTCTTTTTGTTGTAAAAGCTAATGCTTTCTTTATTCTTGAATTTTTGAATTTGTATAAACGAGCCACTTCAGTTTCAGTTGCCGTTTCAACTTCATTATACTTGGTAGCAACAACAATGCCACTAACCAAATTAGTGCCCACTTCAGTAAATTTAATTTCATCATGATTTTCGATTTGAGGGTTTAACACTAATTGATTGCTACTAGTGTTTGCAAGAGCAGCAGCTCCGCAGATAAGAACAAAAAGAATAGTTAAAATAGCTTTCATAATATTGACTTGGGTTACATAAATATAACCTCAGATGAAGGGAAAAGCTCTTTTCGAATCGCTGAAACGCCTTATTTTTCGGTACTTGACAAGAATCAAGATAAAGTGAAGAAAATGCTCGACGACTGTTCTTCAAGTGAAAAACAACTCACCGACAAGAAATGTTTTTAATCGGTATTTTTTAGAGATTTCTAATGGTATTTTTGGTCAATCACATTAAATATGAAGGAGATACTCTAGGTCACAACGCAATTTATTGGCTAATGAACTTTATATTTACTAGTATAGATTAAAATCAAATCAACGCATATATTGGTTGATTGACGATAACATCTATATGCAATGAATTGCATCAAAATAAAAGACAAAATCTATACTTATGAAACAATTGACAATTACAGCTACTATCATAGCCAAACCTGAAAAACGAGAATTAGTAAAGCAGGCACTTTTGAAACTCATTCCTCCAACCTTAAAAGAAGAAGGTTGTCTGAATTATGATTTACATGAAGATAACACCGATACTAATCGTTTTTTCTTCTATGAGAATTGGGCAAACCGTGAGCTTTGGTTAAATCATAATGCAAGTGCGCACATCGCGGCTCATAGAAAAGCAACGGAAGGTGCCGTGCTTGAAGTTATCATTCATGAAATGAGTCCGATAAGCTGACCTGAAACAAATTTAATAACCCCTGACATAATTTGACATTGTCACAAATATCTTTGTGTCAAGTTTAACTTCTAAAACAAAATACAATGTCAAATGCAATCAGTTGGTTTGAAATTCCAGTTAAAAATTTCGAAAGAGCAAAATCATTCTACAATACTATGTTAGCTATTGAAATCAAAGATGCTCCCATGCCCGGAGTCAAGTATGGCATGTTTCCTTATGATGAAGATAACAATGCAGTAGGTGGCGGACTAATTGAGATGGAAGGCTGTGTTCCTTCAAAAGAAGGTATATTTATATATCTAAATGGCGGTGATGATTTAAGCATACCCTTAGCAAGAGTTGAAAAGGCAGGTGGTACGCTTGTGATGCCAAAAACTGATATCGGAGAAAACGGATACATGGCTCATATTCTAGATACTGAAGGAAACAAAATTGCCCTTCATTCCTGGAAATAAACTCAACAAATTATTAGATAGCGAATCATATCATGGTTCGCTATCTTTGTTTTACACCTATTAGTATGACGCAACTTGCCAGATTAATTCATGTGTTAACGCTGTTAAAGTCGAAACGACTTTTGACTGCCACCGAGTTATCTGATAAATTTAATGTTAGCGTACGTACGGTTTATAGAGATATTCAAAAGCTTATTGAAGCTGGTGTACCAGTAATAACAATTGAAGGCAGGGGCTATACCCTAATGGATGGTTATACCGTTGCACCTGTGCAGTTCACAGAAAAAGAAGCCAATGCCTTAATTACGGCGCAGCATTTAGTTAACAGAAGTAACGACTCTTCTTTTGTGACTGATTTCGAAGAAGCCTTAACAAAGATTAAATCAGTTTTTAGATCTTCGATTCTTGAGAAAAGTGAAGTGTTGAATAATCAACTACATGTATTTGATACTCGAAAAGAAAGTATAAGTAGTAATGCCCTCTCTGAACTGCAATTAGCCATAACCAATTTTAATTATACTGAGATTAATTATCGCAAAGCAGATGACCCAAACATCTCTTTTCGTAAAATAGAACCTTGTGCCATTCTTTCAACTGAAAACAAATGGATTTTAATGGCTTGGTGTCATCTTCGCAAAGACTATCGTGCTTTTAGAATCGACCGTATACAGCATTTTAAAATATTACCCGAACAATTTGAAGATCGAAAATTCAATATGCGCGATTATTATAGTGCCAACCCCTACGATCATAAAAAAAGTACGAGGCCTACTTAAACTAAAAAAAACAGCAACAAAATAAGCGAGAACTCGTTATATTCAGGTTAAATCGAAACTATGCGTTACCTATTCATTCCCCTATTTCTTATGTTTTCTTTCATGTCTAATGCCCAAGAGTACTCCCTTAAATCTTGGCAAGCAGAAGCAAAAAAGAATAAACGAATGTTACCAGAATATGGAAACATTAAGAAAAGTGCAGATGAAATTGAAGCGAACCAGAAATTCGTAAATAACATTGTTGAATCTGGCAAGAGTAAAACTGAAGGCGCTCATGAAATGATTCGATTGGGTTTTGATTATTTATATAGAGGTAATTTAAAAACTGCTATGTATCGTTTTAATCAAGCCTATTTATTGAATCCGAAGAATTCAGGAATATATTGGGGATATGGAGCTGTATATACTGCTCTAGGAGCCTATGACTTGGCAAGAGAAGAATATAGCCAAGGTCTCAAAATCGATCCAGAAAGCGCACCAATTCTAACTGACTACGGAACAACGTATTTAGGAGAATACTATGCGACGGTTAGATCAAATTATAAGCAAGCAACAAAACATTTAAATAAGGCTAAAGAGAAATTGTTAGAGGCCTATTCGTACGACCCTAAATACATCAATACAACCTATAAATTATCAATAGTATATTTATATAGTCAAGACTGTAATAATGCTAAGAAGTACTTGAAAGAGACTCGTGACCTAGGTGGACAACCAATTACCAAAGAATATCTTACAGATTTCAACTTGCGTTGTGGTAATTGCTCAAGTGTTAAAACTGGTGATTTTCAAATTGAAAGTTCTCGCAATGGCCTGACAAAGATTAAGCGAAATAAGAATTACCAAATAGAAGAAAATGAATCTATAGGATATAAACTCAAACTAAAAATCGATTGGTTAGATGAATGCACGTATACTTTAACTCCTGTTGAAGATTTAGCAAATTCCGAAAATGATGAAATTCCAAAACGAGTACTAACCTGTCAGATCATCGAAGTTAATGATGATAACTATATTCAAGTTTCAAGTGCTGATGGAGATAAACGCAAGCTAACATCGCAGTTAAATTTTGTCAAGTAATTTTATATCTCTTGTAAATTCTGTAAATCAATAGATTCGCCTAGATGAACAAATCATTCTATTCTTCCCAAACCATTATTTGCTGCATATGCATACTTCTATTCATTGTATCCTGTAAAGAAAAAAAGAATCCTTTAGTTGGTGAGTTAACCACAAACTTTTGCGCTGATATTCATCGAAATGATTCTATTAGTTTATCTGAAGAATTAGAACCCATTTCTGAGTTGATGAAAACTAAAACAGGAGTGTATGTTTTAGAAGATGGTGGCGGTGCTATGGTAACAAGAGCATGGCTAACGGAATACGCCGAAGAAACCATTGATATTCAATATTTTATTTTTTCTATGGATAATGTGGGCTTAATTGCTTGCGACTATTTGGTGCGTGCTGCTGATAGAGGAGTGAAAGTTCGTTTATTAGTAGATGATATCATGGTTGATGCGGATGTACAGGATATTCTAACCTTAGATTCACATGAAAATATTAGCATTAAAGTGTATAATCCCGGAGTGAACTTAGGAAAAAATATTTTTGATAAACTGGACAAATTTGCCACCGATTTTCGCTCAGCCAACCAGCGGATGCATAATAAAACTTTTATTGTTGATGGTAAAGTGGTGATTACTGGTGGGCGTAATATAGCCGATGAATACTTTGATTACGACCATGAATATAATTTCAGAGATAGAGATGTGTTGCTTTTAGGAAAAGAAACTAAAAAAGTGAACAAATCATTTGAAAAATTCTGGAGCAACGAACTAAGTGTGCCAGTATCCGGATTAATTGAAGATATTCCTGATAATATTAGCAGCACAAATCGTTTTGATAAGCTTCATGAATACGCTTGTAATCCTGATAATTTTTGGCCGCAGGTTAGAGAGAAAATTAAAAACTTACCAGCTGCTTTTCCAATAATGATAAACTCAGGTGCTGTAGTTTGGGTAGATGATGTTGAGTTTGCCTCAGATGTACCTGGAAAGAATGATGGCAAGAGCGGACTAGGAGGTGGCGGAATATCAACAAGTAAACTTATGCGTTTGGTAAAAAACGCCAAGACTTCCATTGACATTCAAAGTCCGTATTTGATTACAACCGAATTGGCTCGTGAACTTTTTCAAGAAGCCACTAATCGTGGAGTAAAAATTCGAATCTTAACCAACAGTTTAGCATCTACAGACAACCTAGAAGCTTTTAGCGGATACCAAAATGATCGGAAAGCACTTCTTGAAACGGGTGTTCGTATTTTCGAATTTCGACCCGATGCCGCTGAGCGCAAGAAAATCATGACAGGTGAATTACAAGCCACCATTGATTATCAACCTATTTTCGGACTTCATTCGAAAAGTATGATTGTCGATGGAAAAATTACAGTAATTGGCACTTTTAATTTAGACCCACGAAGCGCTAACCTCAACACCGAATGTTTGGCAATCATTCATTCTGAAAAAGTTTCAAAACAGGTGCTTGTTGGCATGGAAGAAGAATTCAAACCTGAAAACGCTTGGGAAACTACCTTAGAATATAATCCTGATGCTGAAGTTAGTAATGTAAAACGTATCAAAACTTGGACGCGCAAAATTCTTCCAAAAGATATTTTATAATCTCATTGTACATCGCTTTACCAATTAATCGCTATTTTCAAATCTAAATGAGAATAGCATGTCAGCATTCGAACTCGAATTTTTAGACCACGTAGCAATAAACGTAAAAGACATAAACGCTTCTGCAGAATGGTATCATAAAGTATTGGGACTCAAAAAGTTTAAATTAGAAAAATGGGGCGAATATCCTATTTTCATGCTATCAGGTAAGACAGGAGTTGCTTTATTTCCTGCCAAATCAAATACAAAAGAAATTGTAAATCCCGACGATATTCGAATTGATCATTTTGCTTTTAATGTGACCAATCAAAATTTCGAAAAAGCAAAAAAGAGATATGAAGAATTAGGGTTGACTTTTCAAGTTAAAGATCACCATTATTTTCGTTCTATATATACTCAAGATTTAGATGATCATACAGTAGAACTTACTACAATTATGGTAGACGAAGATTCCTTTTACAAACTTGAAACCAACAAATGAAACTCAAACTATTAATTCTAGTTACTATTCTTTATTATGGCTTTGACTTAAAAGCACAAACGCCTGAGCAGCATTATTTTGAATGGACAGCAATGCCGTTTTCAAAGGAGGAATTAGTAGAACGCAGATCGAAGTTAATAGATACTATCAAAGATACTGGACAAACAGGATTGGTTATCATTCCGGCTAGAGATGGCTTTTCATATGGCGAAACCTTTAGGCAGTTAGATAATTTCTACTATTTCACGGGCCTAGAACTGCCTAATAGTTTATTGGTTATAGATATTGAAGAAAAGTCAGCAATAATATTTACTCCAGAAGAAGACTTGCGTTTTAAAAGTACTTCGCGACCAAATGATTTTCCAGGCAGGCCATTATTAAATGATTTAGACATTGCCGCCCTATCTGGATTGGCATTAAAAAACGTTACCGATTTTTCGATGTTGATCGATGAAAGAGCAATCCAGAAATCTATTGTATTTCTTGATAATGGAAGACCGGGTGATCTTCGTTTTGCTTCTGACAATTATATTACATCCCCTACTCCGGTTCAAATCCTTTTAAAAGCTTTACAAACAAAACATAAGGAGTTACAATTTGCAAACATGTATGAATCAATAGCAAAAGTTCGAATGATCAAATCTCCTGCTGAGATTGAAATCATGAGTAAATCTACCGCTATCAATATAGCGAGCATCGCCACGGCTGCTAAAACAATAAAAGCTGGGATTGATGAACGTTACCTAGAAGGTGTTTTAGAAGGTAGCTATAAAATGAATGGTGCAAACCGCTTAGCTTTTGGTTCTATTATTAAGTCGGGACCAAATTCCCTTTGGCCCTGGCGTATTCTAGCAACGCATTATAATCGGCGTAATAGAATATTACAAAATGGCGAATTGGTCATTTTTGATGTAGGCTGCGAATATCAAAATTATGTTAGTGATGTGGGAAGAACGTTTCCCGTTTCCGGTAAATTCAGCGAAAAGCAAGAAGAGATTTTAACCATGGAGGTCGGTGTTGCAGATCAAATTATAGAATTCATTAAACCGGGAATAACTTTCGCTGACATCAAAAAATTGACAGATCAAATTATTCCAAAAGATGCAAAAAAATATATGCAAGTTGGTTTGTTCTTCGGACATCATTTAGGATTATCAACTGGAGATCCCAATCTATCAGATGCGCGATTACAACCAGGAATGATTTTTACCGTCGAACCTTGGTATTACAATCACGATGATCAAATATCAGTTTTTACAGAAGATGTCATTCTAGTAACCGAAAACGGATGCGAAGTTTTGAGTAAAAATTTACCTCGTACTCCAGAAGAGTTAGAGGAACTAATGAGAAACTAAGAATAATAAAATAGAAGAATATTTTGCACATAAAAAAACCGATCTCTTATTAATAAGAAATCGGTTTTATGTTTTAATCGCTATTGACTTACCAAATATTTACGCGCTCTTCTGGTGACAAGTACATGGCATCACCTTCTTTAATATCAAAAGCATCGTAGAACGCTTGAATATTTAATAAAGGTTGTGTTGCTCTGATTCTTCCTGGAGAATGTGGATCTGTTTTAATCTGAGTTCTCAAAGCTTCATCTCTACTCTTGGTTCTCCATACTGTAGCCCATGACATAAAGAAACGTTGTTCTGCCGTAAAGCCATCAATATCATCAGGACGGCCATTTTCCTTAAAGAATCTTTGAAGTCCGTCATAGGCTCCTAAAAGACCTCCTAGATCACCTATATTCTCTCCTAAAGTAAATTTTCCGTTTACATTCACACTATCTAATACTTGAACAGCATCATATTGTGCAGCCAAAGCATCACCACGCTCTGTAAAAGCAGCTAAATCTTCATCAGTCCACCAATTTTTTACATTACCATCAGCATCAAAACGAGAACCACTATCATCAAAAGCATGAGATATTTCGTGTCCAATTACAGCGCCTATTCCACCATAGTTTACAGCTTCATCAGCTTGATAATTATAGAAAGGTGGTTGTAAAATTGCAGCTGGAAAAACAATCTCATTATTCAACGGATTGAAATAAGCATTTACAGTTTGTGGAGACATACCCCATTCTGTTTTATCTACAAGCTCTCCTATTTCAGAATAACTTTTTAATTGATTCCATTTGCTTGCAGCCGCTCTATTCTCAAAGTAAGATTTATTTGCAGCAACCATCATTGTTGAATAATCTTCCCATTCATTTGGATATGCAATTTTAACCGTAAACTTATCAAGCTTTTCAATAGCTTTAGTTTTGGTTTCTGCCCCCATCCAATCTAATTTTTGAATACGCTCTTTAAAAGCCTCAATTACATTTGCAATCATCTTTTCTGCTTTTGCCTTTGCTTCTGGTGGAAATTTAGCATCCACATACAATTGTCCTAGTGCTTCACCAACAGCTCCATTTACAGTAGCCAAAGCACGTTCATCAGCTGGTCTTTGCTTTTCAGAACCTCTTAAATATTTACTATAGAAGCTCCAATCTGCTTTTTCTGTTTCGGTAGTAAGTCTGCCCGCCGCACTATTAAAAGTATCCCATCGTACTAATGTTTTAATATCTTCAATAGGTGTTTCGTTCAAAAATTTATCTAATGCCTCAGTATACTTTAACTGAGTTACCATAATGGTGTCAAATTTCTTAGTTATCCCTAAATCAGCGATCATTTTACTAAAATCCATACTACTTAGCATCGCATCAGCCTCACCTAAAGATCGTGGATTATTCATGTTACGAACATCTCTCCTTTCTACCTTATCTAATCTTGGTTCGGCCAAAATAGTTTCCATAGCTAAGATTTTCTCAGCAGCTGCCTTAGCATTCACTTCGCTATCTCCTAACATCTGCAACATACGAGCTGTATGCTTTTTATACTCTTCACGTATCTCTTTAGATTTTTCGTCTTGCTCTAAATAAAAGTCACGATCAGGAAGACCTAAACCATTTGGACCCAAATAAACCGCATTCATGGCGCTGTTATTTAAATCTGCAAAAACGCCAAGACCTAAGAATGGAGTAGAAACAGCTGGGTTTTTTGCTGTAACTGTTTGTAAGTCGGCTAGGTTTTTAATTCCAGCAATTGCGTCTAAAGCAGACTGTAATGGAGCTAAACCCGCCTTATTTCTTGCAATAGTGTCTAATTTACTATCAAAAAGTGCTAAGGCTTTGGCTTGATCAGTCTCAGGACCATATTTTCCACTAGCCTTCGCTATCGCTAAAATTTCAAGAACATCGTTATCGGTTGATTTACGAAGAACTGAAAACCCACCCCAACTTGATCGATCTGCAGGTATCTCTGTTTCGTCCATCCAAGTACCATTTACAAAATTGTAAAAGTCATCTTTTGGATTAACCTCTGGTTTCATGTTATCTAATACTATTCCTGGCAAAGGTGCACCATCACTAATCGATGCGTTTTGAGCTTCACCAAAAGTGAAAGACATAATAGCTACTGCTACAAATATTACTTTTTTCATGTTCTAGTTTATTGATTGATATTATATTTCCATAGGTCACTAATGTATGGAATTTGTTACAGAATTAACTTATAACTCTAGTTCTAATATTTTTATGAATATTAACTCTCTTTTCTTAACACTTCTAATGGTGGACTATTCAAAACACTTCTGCTATTACTCAAGCCTATAAACAAAACAAGTAGCGTTATACCAGGCAAAAGGATAACAAATGGCACCCACGACGGAATAAACGGAGAATCAAAAACAAGCCATGCCAATAACTGACTGCTAATTAAAGAAAGGAAGATGCCAATACCACTACCTAAAAGGCCTAGATACAAATATTCTAATGCCGTTATCTTCAAAATTTGACTACTCTTTGCCCCTAAGGTTCTAAGTAAAACGCTTTCTTTTATACGTTGATACTTACTCGTTCTTACTGATCCAATCAAAACAATAATGCCTGTGAGAATACTAAAAAACGCCATAAAGTTAATAACCCACGATATTTTATCAAGTATGCCTTGAACGACGGTAAGCACCTGTCTTAAATCAATTACAGATACATTCGGGAATTTAGTAACCAACTCACGTTGCAATTGAGCAGAGGCTTTTTCATCTGGTGCATTTGTAGTTATCACATGAAATTGTGGTGCTTTTTCTAATATACCTTCTGGGAAAACAACAGAAAAATTCAATTGCATGCGCCCCCAATCAACAGTTCGAATACTTGCTACTTTAGTTTCCATCAAAACACCCTGCACGTTAAACATAAGTGTATCACCAATAATTACTTGAGCGTCTCTCGCAACATTGTCTGCCAATGAAATTGGTATTGGACCGTTTTCAGGAATGTCATTTTTCCATGTACCAGATGCCAGCTTTTCAGAAGCAATCATCGAATCGCGATAGGTGACGCGAAATTCATGATTTAAGATCCATTGATTTATAGTTGATGTGGTATCCAATCTAATATCGTTAACCGGTCTTCCTTTAATACTATGCATCCGCATGGTAATAATCGGAATATTATCTAGAATCGGTAATCCCTTTGGTGTAATAGTTTTTGCAACCTCATCTTTTTGATTCGTCTGAATATCTAATAATATAATATTCGGACTCTTCATATTTTCTTCTAAGGTTGCTTTAGCTAGCAAAATATCCTTTGTAAAATATAACGTACTTATCAAAAATGATCCTACACCAATGGCTAAAATTAAAACCATTGTCTGATTGTTAGGTCTATATAGATTCAGTAAACTCTGCCGCGCAATAAAGCCCCAAGAACTAGGGAAGTATTTTTTTATCCCTTTCATAAATAGCAAAGAAATACCTACTAATATGGAAAAAGTTACCAATATGCCTAAGACAAATGCTAGTGCATAACGCCAATCTTTCAAAAGCCAGAACGAAAAGCAAAAGATAAACGTCATAATACTTAACAATACTACAACTGCGGCTTTTCTTGACTTGGGTGCATTACTATCTTGAACCCGAAGAACCTCAAGCGGCGAGACATACCAGGTTGAAAGTAGGGGAAACAATGCAAACAAAACCGACATAAAAATACCCAAAAGTAGCCCCATAATAATCGGTTGAAAACTTATAGATATTTGAACTGAAAAAGGTAAAAAATCTTTCAAAAACAGAGGAAAGGCTTGTTGCAGAGCAATTCCAACAAGCGTACCAATTATTCCTCCAATGAATCCTAAAGCAGCAATTTGAATGAGAAAAATTGAAAATGTTTGCTTTCTGGTAGCTCCTAAACATTTTAAAACTGCAATACCACGCAGTTTCTCTTTGATATAAATATGAACCGAGCTTGCAATACCTACACACCCTAGAAGCAGAGCAATAAAAGCAACAAGATTTAGAAATCGCGCAAAATTATCATAACGCTTCCCTAATCGCTGACTTACGGATGTATGTGAATCAAAATCGGCATTCTCTGCATCCAAAATAGGGTCAATAGCCTTATCTAATGCTTCAACATCAAAAGTAGGTTCTGACTTGAAATAGTAATTGTATTTCATGCGACTCCCAGTCTGCAATAAACCAGTAGCTTCAATATATTCAAAAGGTAAAATTACAGGTGGGGCAACAGTTGCAGATATCGCACTACTACCTGGTGCCGAAATCACAGAACCTATAATTGGAAAAGTTAGCGCTCCTACTTTTACACTATCTCCTGGTTTTAATTTGTATTGCAACATTAGCGTAGCATCTACCAAAGCTCCGTTTTGACTTTTATAATCCTCTGCCGCCGATACAGGGATGGTCTCTAATGCACCATAAAGTGGAAATCCGCCTTCAATTCCGCGTACCTGTACTAGTTTTGACAGCCCATTTTTTTGGAACGCTGCCATGGACGCAAAATTTACTTCTCTCCCACTCGACCCCAAAGAATCTATTATTTTTTGAACTTTTTCCGTAGGAAGTTGATTAGAGTCGATGATATAATCAGCACCCATTAAAGCTTTAGATTGCAAGCCAATATTCTCTTCCAAATTTTTACTGAAAGACTGAATAGCTACAACAGCAGCAATTCCTAAGATAATTGAGCCCATAAAAAGCAGTAAGCGTTTACCGCTTGCTTTTCCGTCTCGCCATGCCATTTTAAGCAGCCAACTAAAACCTGCTTTCGAAGTTATTTGGTTATTGCTCACTAGATTGAAGTAGTTTCGTTACTCAATATTTTTCCACCTTTCAATCTTAAAATTTGCTGCGTACGCTGTGCTAAATCTAAATCGTGAGTTACTATCACCAAGGTGGTACCTGCCTCTTTATTCAGCTCTAATAACAACTGAATGACTTTCTCACCAGTTTCTTCGTCTAAATTTCCGGTAGGCTCATCAGCAAAAAGAAGACGTGGTTTATTTGAAAAAGCGCGAGCCAAGGCGACTCTTTGTTGCTCACCACCTGACAATTGAGAAGGGTAATGATGTATTCGTTCTGCTAATCCGACTTTTCCTAAAAGTTCTTTCGCTACAGCTGCAGCATCTCTTGCTCCTTGTAATTCTAATGGAACACTAACATTTTCTAATGCCGTTAAGGTGGGGAGTAATTGAAAGTCTTGAAAAATAAAACCAATATTTTTATTTCTTAATAACGCTCTCTCATCTTCACTTAATGTTTCTAAAACCGTTCCACAGAGTTCTACCGTACCCGTATCTGCGTCATCTAGTCCAGCACAAAGACCTAGCAAGGTTGTTTTTCCACTTCCTGAAGGACCAACAATTGAAAAAGTTGCCCCAGCTTCCACATCAAATGAAATATCATCTAATACGGTTAGCTGTTTTGAACCACTTGTATAAGTCTTTCCTAGATTGTGAACGTTTAATATCTTTGTCATAAATTTCTTATTCTGTAGCAACTTGCAAAATAACGAATTGATTCTGATAAACACATCTAACAACTATGCGTATTCTCTTAAAATTAAGTTATTTTTTACTCCTTTTTGGATTGTTTTCTTGTGGAGAAACTACTGCAAAAAAAGCGGAATCAAATAGCACGATTGAAAATAATAAAAAAGAAGTTTTGGAAAGCTCTTCGGATGAAGTCAATACAAAAACTATTTTATTCTTCGGAAATAGTTTAACTGCTGGATATGGCTTAGACACCGAAGAATCATTTCCATCATTAATTCAAGACCGGATTGATTCTCTAAAATTAGAATACACCGTAGTAAATGCAGGACTGAGTGGAGAAACAACATCTGGCGGAAAAAACAGATTAGATTGGGTATTAAAACAAAAAGTGGATGTATTTGTTTTAGAGCTCGGTGCGAATGACGGATTAAGAGGCATTCCCTTAACAGAAACAAGAAATAATCTTCAAACTATTATTGATATTGTCAGGGCTAAAAATTCGGAAACGCACATTGTATTGGCAGGAATGCAAATCCCTCCTAATATGGGGCAAGAGTATACGAAAGAGTTTCGGACTATTTTTCCTGATTTAGCAGCAAAAAACGAATTACAATTAATTCCTTTTTTGTTGAATGGTGTTGGGGGAAATCCTGATTTGAATTTACCTGATGGCATCCACCCAACAGCAGAAGGTCAAAAAATAGTTAGAGATAATGTTTGGGTTGTTTTAAAGGACTTGCTTTAGAAATTAGATTAAACCATTTTCGCTTTATTTCTTTTAGTAATAAAAGTCAACGCTTTTTTAATTCTTGAGTTTTTGAATTTGTATAAACGCGCAACTTCAGTTTCATTCCCTGTAGTAAATGCTTCAAAAGAAACTTCTTCGATAAAAGTCAAAGTAACTATATTCATTTCGATAGTCTCTACTTTAAAGTCTTTGGTATTGTTTTGAGCTTGTGCGGCAACTGAGATAAAAAGAACAAATATTAAAGTGATTATAGTTTTCATGTCTTGCGTTTTGTTATAATAATAATAATAACTCGCGCAAGTGTACTTTGATAGGTTCTCATTCGTCGAAGAATCCTCTATTTTCGGTAATCGACACAACTTAAGATAAAGTGCAAAAAAGCTTCGATGAAAGTATATTCATCGTTTTTCATTTCACCGAACCATTATGCTTTTAATCGAAAATTTAAGAGGGTAAATGCAGAAGGAGATTAGGATTTGGGCAGTTTTCTGAATAAAACGCTAAAGTTCCTTCAGAACAAACTCCAGGATAGTCACCCTTTTTTCCTTCCATATCAATGATAATTTGAAAATGAAGATGAGGTGCATAATTCACATTAATATCAGGTGTCCCCAAAGTGGCAATGGTTTCCCCTTTATCAAATATTTGACCTATAGTTAAATTTTCTAGCGACTGAATTGATAAGTGCCCATAAAGCGTATGAAACTTTATATTCTCATAATAATGCTCTAGAATAATTGTTGGTCCATAATCTCCCGTTGCATTATTATTTTGAAAGCTATGCACTTTACCTTTTTTAGGAGCTATCACTTTTGTCCCAGCTTTTGTCCAAAAGTCAATTCCTAAATGAATATTTCTTTTAGAATTAAATTCGGAAAAATTATCGTTGTTACTATATAAGTTTCGTTTTTCTAAATATCCACCAAATGCCACTTGGGCATTACCTCTTTCTAGAACCTTGTCAATATAGCCTTGACAAAGATTAGGATTACCAATGTTTACTATATCAAGTTCTTTATTATTAATGCTTAGATCTAAGACGCAATAGTCATCTAACTTAATGGACTCATCTAAAACGAGTTTTGGTGATTCTAAAAATTGAATTAATTGTTTAAACGAAGAAACCATGCACTTTATCTATTAAATGGAATCTAATTTAGGGTTTTTGAAGAACTAATTGTTTAGCTATTTAAAGGTTTTAAGCTGTTAAAATACTAATTAGACAATAAATAAGTTATAACTCTTAGGATACCAAAACATTGAAAAAGACAAGATGAAACCTTCTACTAATTGGTGATTAATTATAAATATAGTTGCTTTTTAATAGGATGTTAAATAGTTTTACAATAGATAATTTTGAAAAAAAATAATCAAAACCCTAAATTACTTGACTATGAAAAGAATTAATTTCTTTAAAATTTCACTTTTTATTTTACTTTTTGCCCTAGCAACAGTCCCTGTTGCATGTGGTAGCGATGATTCAGACCCTGTAGCAATGGTAGCAGATGCAGATGGAGACGGAGTTGCCGATAGTGACGATGCGTGTCCGAATGAAGCTGGTCTTGCCGCCCTTGGTGGTTGCCCAGATGGCGATGGTGACGGAGTTGCTGATAAAGATGATACTTGTCCAAATGAAGCTGGTCTTGCTGAATTGGCGGGTTGCCCAGATGCTGACGGTGACGGAATCGCAGATAAAGATGATGATTGTCCGAATGAAGCTGGTGTACCTGCTCTAAACGGTTGTCC
>CALLIG010000003.1 GCA_938009735.1 uncultured Flavobacteriaceae bacterium | reverse complement strand
GCTCCTAAAGCTTCGATATTAATCTTTTGTACACCCTCTATAAAGATTCCGTCCTCAAAATGATATAGATTTACAGGAAGTACCGCATCAGATGCTATTGTACTAAACGGAATTTGTGTGTGCCCATATTCAAACATAGATACCATGCGAGTAAGGCCTACCTTTATTTCATGCGTTTCTAAATTGGGAATATCAGCGTATAATTTTTCCACTTCAGCATCCCAAGTTTTTTGCTTTACTTTTTTAAACAGGAAAGGATATTCTGCATGTACCTTTTTTTGTAAAAAGCGCAAATCTTCTTGCCATTGCTCTGTTGATATTTCTTCTTGACTATGGATGCTCCCTATGACAAATAGAAATCCGATTACTAAAATAAATTGCTTGATTGAAATTGTTTTCATGACTTTATGGTTGATTAATTACATGTCAAAGAAGCAAAATTTTGCCCTTGTTTAACGAACTAACCTAACTCAACCGTCATATTTTAAGTCTGGATTGTATTTTTTGGGTTACTAGTCCCAACTAAAGATGTTTTAAAATGTCTTATTATATAAAGGATGCTCTAATATATACACGTGGAGTTATCAGCTTTCACGTAATAATCTTTGTAGTTCTTAGCTTTCTCATCCATACAACCACAGAGGTTGAGTAACTCAATAGATTCAAAATCAATAGGATGCGTTTCAGCCTGTATCGAAATATAGCCTTCTTTTAGAGGTATGCCTTCAACAAATGCACTTTCTTTAAAGCCGCCCACATTTCCTCCTCCAACAGTTGGATTCGTAAATTCGAGCACTACCTGATCTTCCATAATATGCTGCACTAGAGAATCACCAAGTACTAGTGCCTCTACCTCTACCCATTGATCGCCGTGGTAAGTTTTCGACACAGAGCTTACACAATGCGGTGTAAACAAAGAATCATTCATCACTACATTCGTACCTGGTGTGCACAAGTTAGCCGTTGTACGATCATCGGTGCCACCACCACCCAATAGTTGTAATTCTAAGGAAATCGGAAAATCTTGATCTAGTCCTAGACTTGCCGGTTCTTGGCAATGCAACATCAAACCGTTATTTCGAAAAGCCCATCCTGGGCCGTTAGTCATTTGTTCTCCAACAAAACGATACTTAGCTCTTAACTTGTAATGTGAGAATTTATCTTTATAGTACAGATGCCCAAAATTACCTTTAAAAGTATCTATCTCGGTATATCGAACACTTAGTAAACTGTCTTCAAATACAAAACGGTCTTTATAGTTCACTCCTAACTCCGACCCTGCAAACTTGGGAGTCCAATCATCATAATTCGCTCCGTCAAATAAGGAAACCCATTCCTCTTCATTATTATGCTTAGATGTTTCTTCACAACTATTAAAGACTACTAATGCGATAATTGCCAAGATATATAGAAGTCCGTGTGGTATTTTAGCACAAAGGTTTTTCATAGTTAGGAAGTTAATTAACAGAGAAAAGATATGTTTTTTTTAGGGATATGCCCTAAAACTGATCAATAGCAACAAAGGCAGTTTGAACACTCGTATCCGATTTAGAAACTTCTGTCCATGCGAATAGCACTTTATTATCTACCAATTCCATTTGCGGAAATCCAGTTTTACGAGATGCATCTAATGTTGCAATCACATGATGTTTTGACATAACTCCTTTACGAGATACGCGTGCAACTTTAAGTTGTGCTTTCTTATCAAACATTTCCATCCAACTAACAAGAGCCGTGTCTTTATCAACTAACAATACATCAACTCTACCCAAAACTTCATCTCCAGCTATATGAATAGGCGCATCAAAATTTTCACCTCCATCTGAAGAAAAAATCAATTGCACTCTTGGTTTTTCTTGAGCTCCAGTAAACCAAGCCACTACCAGCTGGTTTTCAAGAGCAGCTGCTTTAGGTCCGTTTACAGGACACCCTTTAATTTTCCAATCATCAACGTGAATCGATTTGGGTTGGGTCCACTCCCCTTCTACTTTCCGAACAATACTGATATCTCGAATTTCATCAGCAGAACGATCACGGTAAATTACTACGGGTCCGTTATCAGTTATTGCAGCTGTGGTTTGACAACAATCGCAGGTACTAGCATCCAACTCTTTTTCTGATGAAACAGTACCATTTGCAGCTATTTCTGCTGCTCGTATTGTCATTGCTCCCCGCTCTCCAGCTTTATTTTCTTCGGTATTTCTGCCATCTAACCAAGTAACAAAAAACGACTCTTTATAAGGGATTACTGTTACAAAACCATGCTCTGTTGGTGTATCATCTGTATGCAAAGTGAGATTGGTATTCCATGTTTTTTTGCCTTTTGGCCTAACATTCTGTTTGACATCGTAAGAATAGGTGCCAGCAGTTGATTTCTTTAATACATGTGACCAAAGATTGCCTTTATTTTCAGCAATCATGGGGTAATCAGCCCAATTTACAAACCAATCTGTTCCTTGGAGTATGTTTTGAGATTCTTGCCATTTATTAGCATTCCATTCCGAATATTTGAATTTGATAAGGCTATCTCCTTCCTTTTCAACCCATGACAAAAGAGTTTTGTTTCCATTAGAAACTAAATGGGGTAACGAACTTTGATTACCTGCTGGTGATACAATTCTAGTAGTAAGATCTTTAGCTTCTTCTTTCACTACAGATGAAGACTGTTCTTTACAAGAGATACCCAGAAGGAATATTGCTATGACCAATATTTTTATACTTCGTAGCATTATCGAATCTCTTTTAATTTTTGAATAATTTCAGCGGAATCCCATTCCATACCACCATCAAAACGTGCTACTTGCTCACCCATCTCATTATAAACAATGGTAACTGGCAAAGCTGTAATCTGCTCTTCTGCCAAGGCTCCATTAAATTTGATGTATTTAAAATCAAAGTCCCGCGCCTTCTTAAACTTGGTGATTTTTGCGATGGATTGATCTGAAGCTAAAAGAAAAACATAATTTTCTTTTTCTAAAATAGTTTGTAATCGTTCAATAGCTGGCATTTCTTCAATACAAGGGCGACACCAGGTGGCCCAATAATTCAAAAACACCTTCTTACCTTTATAATCAGAAAGCTCTATTGGATTACCTTCTATATCTTCATAAGTACTTTTTGGAGTGGTCACGTCAATAGAGACCTCTTCAACAGGAATTGTTTCAACTACTTTTTTGGGAGTCTCTTTGCATCCTAAAAAGATCGCAAAACAAAGAATAGGAAGGATTTTTAGTATTTTCATAAATCTTGGACTAATCACATACCGAATGTACCTAATTTGCTTCCAACAAAAAACAACTAATGCTAAAAACTGGCCCAAATATTATTTGTTTCCTAAAAGTTTCTTCTGGTATTTCGATTGAATAATATCAATAATCACTAGTACCACGATGACAAAATAGAATGTTGTTTTACTCATTGGTGTAACTTCATTTCCGAAGAACTTTAAATGTGCCAAATGACCGCCTTCTGAAAGCAACATAATACCAACAATAAAAAGAATAAAGAGTCCTAACACCTCATACATCCGGTTCTTTTTCAAGAATTCTGTCACCTTACCTGATAACCAAATCATAAGTACACCACCAATAATAATCGCCGTAGCCATTACCCAAAAAACGTTGGTAAGTGCCATTGCACTTAGAATGGAATCAAAAGAGAAAACAATATTCATAATCACAATAGAGAAAATAATGCTGTTCACACTTTTAGGTTTTGCATTGTGATCGTCTTCATCTTGTTCAATACGTAGCATATGCCATATTTCTTTAATAGCCGTATAAATAATAAAGCCACCACCTAATAGCACAATCAGACTATGAATATTAAAATGCCCTTCAGCGACACTAAACTCAAAACCAAAAATAGGATCTTGAAAATATGCGATCACTCGTATTAAAATGAATAAAAGCACAATTCGTAGAACAATCGCCATACCAATACCTAAGGTCCGTACGCGCTTTTGTTCCTTTTCAGGAGCTCGTTTTGACTCCAATGAGATATAAAGTAAATTATCTAAGCCTAATACAGCCTGCAAAAGGGTTAGCATTGCTAGTGTTACGAAATTGTCAATGGTAAAAAGTCCTTCCATGAGTTAGGTTTGGTTGTGTTATTAAACGTATGGTTCAAAGATAAAGAAATAGAACACATTTTAGAGGTGTGAAAATTTACCTTTTATAACTTTTTAATGAGATAATATTCAAACAGTTATGTTTGAATGTGACTATTTATAGTATTTTTGCAAAATGTTTAAGAAGAGGCTTCCAGAACTTGAATTTGTTGCTTTAATGGCATCATTAATGGCCATTGTTGCTTTGGCTATCGATGCGGTATTACCTGCGCTTGATATTATCGGACTTTCAGTAGGGGTTACAGATCTAGTTGATACTCAACAGCTTATTATCATGATCTTTTTAGGGCTTGGAGTTGGACCATTAATTTTTGGGCCCATATCAGATAGTTTAGGAAGAAAACCTGTTGTTTATATGGGCTTTGCACTATTCATAGTAGCCAGTTTTATATGTATTTACGCGAAGAGCTTTGAAGTAATGATTGCTGGTCGAATATTACAAGGTGTCGCCTTATCTGCACCTCGTAC
>CALLIG010000002.1 GCA_938009735.1 uncultured Flavobacteriaceae bacterium | reverse complement strand
GCTTTAATATAATATACGGTAATTTAACGTAAAAAGATTACGAAAATTACAAATAATAGCATAAAATATCGTTAAAGCGCTAAAATACAAGGCAAAACACCGCTTTTAAGAAGTATATAATATTCTAAAAGTCATGAAAATATAGTTTTTCATGAATGTTTTTAAAACCATACACTCATCAAGCTTTGTTTCAACTGGTACAAATTAATGTTCCATTGAAACCTTGGTTCTTTTACAGTTTTCTCAGAATTATTCAAAGTCACAAAATAAGTGTAAGCAACCTTAGAAATTACCATAAAAACAAAGTAGGCTACAATTGCGTAAAAATATGGGGTCAAGTCTGTCATATTTTAAGAACGGGGTATCTAAGACATATGTTATATTGGTATTGTGTAGTATGTCGAAAAGGGACTATTTTTTCGATGAAATACGATGTCTAAACCGTTCAACGGTGTTTTTTTGACGTTTGACAACTTTTTTTTTAAAAATGTACAACAACAAATTCGACGAATGGAGATAATACAGATATATTGATATAAAAAAGGCTTCTTAAAATATGAAAGCCTTTTAGATTAAATAAACTTAATTGATTTAGATAAAATTATCTTCATGCTTATAAGCGTCAATTACTGCTTGTTCGCCAGTTTTGCCTTCTTTTGAATTTCCATGCTCCATTCCTAGAACACCATTAAAACCTTTTTCATGTATCCATTTAAAGACATTCTTATAGTTGATCTCTCCTGTAGTTGGTTCTTTCCTTCCTGGGTTATCTCCAATCTGTATATAGGCTATCTCATCCCATGTGAGGCCCATATTATGAATAAGATGCCCTTCTGTTTTTTGTAAATGATAAATATCAAAAAGTATTTTGCATGAAGGGCTATTTACTCCTTTGCATATCATATATGTTTGATCAGATTTTTGCAGATATAAATCTGGGGAATCTGAAAGGGGTTCTAGAACCATCACTAGTCCGTGTGGTTCGAAAATTTCTGCCCCTCTTTTTAAAGCTTCAATAACATTACCATCTTGAACACCAATAGGAAGATTTCTTTGATATCCACCGGGTACTACTGTCATCCATTTTGCATTTACACGTTTTGCAACTTCGACAGCTCTTTTACATCCATCTAAAAATATATCAATATTTTCTTTTTTACCTGCAGCTAAGGTATTTGCCATGTTGCCACCTTTGTCAACCACAAAAACACCCATGGTCATGCCGTTTTTGGCAAGAGTTTCTCCCATTTTTGTTTGCAAGGCTACATCACGTTTCATCATTCCATTGTCTTCAAAAGCTGTAAAACCTTGCTCAGCCATAAAATTCAACTGATCAATTGGGTTTTCACCTGCATGATGTTTAAACATACCCATATGAGGGGCATACTTTAAATTGAAAGAATGCTTCATTGCATTAGTTTCTTCAGAGGCATATGAAAGCGCACCACCCATTGAAATTGCCCCACTTGTAAGTGCGGTTTTTTGAATAAAACTTCTTCTTTTCATGGTTTTAGAATTATCGGTTGATATTAACTTTATGAAATTGAATGAAAAATAAAACCCCTGCTTGTTTGAGCAGGGGTTTGTTTTCTATTAGGTTAAAGTGACCAAGCTTTTCCGCCGGTCAATTCTTGTGCATCACCGCAACCAATGTATTTTCCTGGTATGGGATCATAAGCCAATACATTTTCACCAACATGCTCAGATGTTTTATAGCCCATAATGGTCATACCTCTTAGGTTCATTGCAAAAGCATGGCTTGCTACTTCGTCATCTATCAAAGCTTCTTTGCCATCGGTAATTGCCATGGTATAGTCTTCAACAGATTTTTCGTTAGTTTTTTGAACTTCTTTTGAAACCTTTAATGTTGCAGCCAAGGTTTTTTCTAACTCTTCCGAACTCAAGTCAGCAATTTTTTCTTTGCCAGCACTCTTTGTTGCTTTTTCTAAAAAGCGATTCATCGTCAATTTTACATAATCCTGCTGATCTTTTGTCATAACCTCATTTGTAAAACGATCAATAAAAAGATTCACTTGAACTTCAGAAGCAGATGGAGTGTCAGTCTTCGGTAATATGATGTCTACTAATTTGGTTAAAACGCTACCTTGATCTTTACTGAAGAAATCAGGTGTCCAATCATAGTTAGTTTCTCCTTGGCAACTTTGCATAATGCCTATGAGCGTTGGTGTAGCCACGGTATACCCCAAAGCGAGACCCATATTTTTGAGTGCTTTTCTTCTATCCATTATATGTTTTCTTTTTTAAGTTCTTTAGCGGCATGGTTAGCAGCTCTTGCCGTAAATGCCATATAAGTTAACGATGGGTTAACGCAACTTGCAGAGGTCATAAAAGAACCATCTGTTACATAAACGTTAGATACATCGTGAAGTGCATTGTTTTTATCTAATACCGATGTTTTCTTATCTCTTCCCATACGAGCTGTACCCATTTCATGAATGCCAAGGCCTAATGCTCCTGGATTGTCATATGCCTCTACGTCTTTAAGTCCTGCTTTGGTCAACATTTCCACAGCAGATGCTTTCATGTCTTCGCGCATTTTCCATTCATTCTCTTTGAATTCTGCATCAAAAGTAACAGTAGGTAACCCCCAGCTATCTAATTTGTCATAATCTAGTGTAAATCGATTTTCTTGATATGGCAGAACCTCTCCAAAGCCCATCATTCCAAACGTCCAGCCACCTGGTTTGAGAATGGCATCTTTAAGGTCTTTTCCGTGGGATAATTCGGCAATAGAATCTTCCCAATTGCCTCTACTACCACCACCTTGATAGCCAAAGCCACGAGTATATTCTTTTCGATTGGTATCACCTCCTAAATTTCTAAAGCGAGGGAGGTATATTCCATTTGGCTTTCGGCCTTTAAAATATTTATCTTCATAACCATCCAATTTTCCAGAGGCACCAACACCTAGCTGGTGATCCATAATATTGCGGCCTAATTGATCAGAATCATTACCCATACCGTTAGGGAAGCGCTCTGATTTAGATTGCATTAAAATAGAAGTTGAAGCTATAGCTGAAGCACAAAGGAAAACTACCTTTGCTTTGAACACAAATATTTCTTTTGTGAGTCTGTCAATGACCTTAACACCAGTTGCTTTCTTAGTTTTTGGGTCATACATTATTTCGTGAACTATAGAGTCAACACGTAATGTCATATTACCAGTTGCTTCAGCAGCAGGTAATGTAGAAGATAGACTACTGAAATAAGCTCCAAAAGGACACCCGCGAATACAACGGTTTCTATATTGACATCTAGATCTTCCGTCACCATCAAACTGTTTGTCACTATTAATATGTGCCACACGACCAGCAGTAACTACTCGGCCATCAAACTCCTCAGCCACTTTTTCTTTAAAATGATTTTCAGCACAATTCAGTTCCATCATCGGCTCAAATTGCCCATCAGGCAATTGTTCAAGACCTAATTTTTCACCGGTAACACCTATATATGATTCTACTTTGTCATACCATGGTGCAATATCTTTATAACGAACTGGCCAATCTACGCCATGACCATCGTTCAGGTTTGCTTTGAAATCGATATCACTCCAGCGGTAGCTGTGTCTGCCCCATTGTAGCGAACGGCCTCCAACGTGATAACCACGCATCCAGTCGAAACGCTTGGTTTCGTTGTAAGGATGCTCAAGATCATTAACAAACCACATGTTGTTTGCTGAATTGGTGGTATAGCCTGTTCTATTTTGTTTTTCTTGTTTGGCAATCATCTCTTGAGTTGGCTTGCCACCGTTTGGAAGGTCCCAAGGATCTAAATTGGCCGTTTCATAGTCGTCGCGGTGTTTTACCATGCGTCCGCGTTCTAAAACTAGTGTCTTTAAACCGTTCTCACATAATTCTTTGGCTGCCCAGCCACCGCTGATTCCTGTTCCTACAACAATCGCGTCATACGATTCTTGCTCTTCGTTGTAATAAAATTTACTCATGTACCAAATTGTTTAAGCCTTAAATTTATTAATTAAAAATTAATTTTCTACTTTTAAAAACTATTATTGTTGTTTAAAATATAGACTTTTGTGATAATTTATTGCATTATTCGCAATTCCAGAAAAGTATATTTTCCTTTATTTAAAGGTAAGAGGTTGGCAGCTAACATATAAAGCTAAGTCAACATAAATTCAATCCAATCAAAATCACCACCAATGAAAAGAAGAAATTTTATTCGAAATAGTTCGCAAGCGGGCGTAGCCCTTTCTCTTTTAGGCATGTATGCTTGTAAAGAAAATAAAAAAACTGAAACAGAAAACTCTGAGGAGGAAGTTGCGTTGACAGAGGCTTCGGGTCCATTTTTCAAACTTTCATTAGCGCAATGGTCTATTCATAAAATGATAAAGGAAGACGGTGTTGATCCCTATTCATTTGCTGAAAAGGCTAAAAATTGGGGTTTTACAGGATTAGAATATGTGAGTCAATTATATAACCCTGAACTTTCTGAAGCTAACTATTCAGAAGAAGCTATGGCGGCATTTATTGCAAAATCTAATGCGGAAGCTGAAAAGCACGGAATGGAGAATGTTTTAATCATGATAGATGGGCAAGGCAATTTAGCTGTAAATGATGAGGCAGAACGAAATGAAACTGTTGAAAAGCATAAGAAGTGGGTTGATGCTGCAGCTGCAATGGGATGTCATGCCATACGAGTTAATCTTAACGGAAGTATGGTTCCAGAAGAGTGGACTGCTAGTTCTATTGATGGTCTAACAAAACTATCAACCTATGCCAAAACAAAAAATATTAACGTACTAGTTGAGAATCATGGAGGTTTGTCTTCTAATGGCGCATTACACGCTGCAGTAATGAAAGCTGTTAATCTTGACAATTGTGGATCTTTACCTGATTTTGGAAATTTCTGTATTACTAGAAATGAAGATAGGAGTTGTAAAGAAGCCTATGATAAGTATAAAGGTGTTGAAGAGTTAATGCCTTATGCAAAAGCAGTAAGCGCAAAATCAAATGATTTTGATGCAGCAGGAGAAGCGATAGACATTGATTATACAAAGCTGCTTAAAATAGTCAAAGAAGCAGGGTATACCGGCTTTATTGGCGTAGAGTATGAAGGAAGCATTTTAGGTGAAGAAGCGGGTATAAAAGCCACAAAAGACCTCATGCTAAAAGTGGCAAAAGAGCTTAATTAATATTCAACTAACTATAAACCAATAAGTGAAAGTATTTTTCAACCAATTATTCGATTACAATTTTTATTGTAACAAAAAGCTGATAGAAATCTGCTCAGCAATGGACAACACGCCAGAAAAAAGTGTAGCACTTTTTAGTCATATTTTGAATACCCATCATAGATGGAATGCGAAACTGACCGAGAAAAAGCCGGAGTTTGATTTGTTTCAAATTCATGAGATAAAAAATTGGGGAGATATTCATTATGAGAACCAAAGAAGCTCATTTGAGATAACAACTAATGCTGATGATTTTGAAAAACGGATTGATTATGAAAACGCTGAAGGTCGCCTGTTTACAAATACGGTACAAGACCTTCTTTTTCATATCATAAATCACTCAACACATCATCGCGGCCAAATTTCAATGGATTTTAGACAAAATGGAATAGAACCGCTTCCGCTGGATTACGTATTTTACAAACGCTAAATTGATTTCAGATGAATTCTAAAATACGGGCACAGCTTTCTGTGATGATGTTCTTAGAATTTTTTATTTGGGGAGGCTGGTTTGTAACTTTAGGTAGTTTTTTAGGTAATAACTTAAATGCAACGGGGGCCCAATCGGCTATGGCATTTTCGACACAATCATGGGGTGCGATTATCGCACCTTTTATTATCGGGCTTATTGCAGATCGTTTTTTCAATGCCGAAAGAATTCTTGGGGTTCTTCATTTGGTGGGTGCTATATTGATGTACCAGATGTCTACGGCAACTGATTTTGCTATCTTCTATCCTTATGTTTTAGGTTATATGATTGCTTACATGCCTACTTTAGCATTAGTCAATTCGGTGTCTTTCAATCAGATGAAAGACCCAGCGAAAGAGTTTCCTATAATTCGTGTTTTCGGAACAGCAGGGTGGATTATTGCTGGATGGATAATAAGCTTTGGTTTTCAATGGGATAAAATAGAGAATATTCAAAACGGAGCTTTATCGAATACATTCTTGATGGTTGCAATTGCCTCATTAGTTCTAGGCTTGTATAGTTTTGTATTACCTAAAACTCCGCCTAGTATTGATAAGAATGAAAAAGTCACCTTGTCAGATATTCTAGGCCTTGACGCACTTAAACTATTGAAGGATAAGAACTTTTTAATTTTCTTTATTTCTTCAATTTTAATTTGTGTTCCTCTCGCTTTTTACTATCAATATATAAGTTTATTCTTAACGGAATATAAAGTTGAAAACTCAACTACTTGGGCTACTTTGGGACAAGTTTCGGAAGTTCTTTTTATGCTCTTGTTGCCATTCTTTTTTAAGAAATACGGTTTCAAAAAAACTATTCTATTCGGTATGTTGGCTTGGGTGATACGCTATGTACTATTTTCTTTTGGTGATTCTGGCGGATTGTTTTTTATGCTGGTTTTAGGTATTGGAATGCATGGCATTTGCTACGATTTCTTTTTTGTCTCAGGTCAGATTTATACAGACTCCAAAGCAGGAGAAAAGGTAAAAAGTGCTGCTCAAGGATTGATTACACTAGCTACTTATGGGGTTGGTATGTTGATTGGTTTTTGGTTTGCAGGTAAAATCGCCGATAGTTTTGTACTAGCAGATGGAAGTCATGATTGGAAAACTATATGGCTATACCCTGCAGGTTTTGCATTGTTAGTACTACTTTTATTTACCATTTTGTTCAAAAACGAAAAAATCACTTATGAATCTTAGATATTTTATATATTCATAAGTCTTAAGGAGAATTCATAACATTAATATTTTAGTTCTATGCCAAAGAAAATAAGATTAGGAGTATTAGGAGGAGGGGGAGATTCCCTCATTGGAGTTTTGCATCGTGTTGCATCTCATATCAATGATAACTATGAAATTGTTGGGGGTTGTTTCAATCCTGATTTTAAAGCGAACAAGGCTTTTGCAAGAGAAATCGATGTGCCATTAAATAGAATTTATTCTGATTTCGATACGTTGATTGAGGAAGAATTGAAATTACCAGAGAACGAACGGATTGAGGTTTGTTCCGTTTTGACACCTAATTTTTTACATTTTCCGATGGCTAAAAAGTTGTTAGATAATGGTTTTCATGTTATTTGTGAAAAGCCAATGACGACGACATTAGAAGAAGCTAAAATTCTACAAAAAGCACATAAGAAGTCAGGAAAAGTATTTGCTTTAACGCATACGTATACAGGCTACCCTATGGTGCGGCAAATGCGCGAAATGATAAAGAAAGGCGCTATAGGGAAAATTCATAAGGTAGACGCCCAATATTATCAAGGATGGATTAATGAGATTATTCACGATAAGAAGCTGCGATCAACCGTTTGGCGTTTAGACCCTAAAAAAGCAGGTATCAGCTCTTGTATGGGTGATATTGGTGTTCATGCTTTTAATATGGTTGAATATACTACGGGACTTAAAGTGAAATCATTGCTAAGTGACTTTAATTATCTCTATAAGGATAATAAGATGGATGTAGATGGAACGGTCTTAATTCGTATGGATGATCATGTCAAAGGGGTTATTCGAAGTAGTCAAGTAGCAACAGGAGATGAGAACGGACTATCTATTTCAATATATGGAGCGAAAGCTTCTTTTCATTGGGAGCAAGAAAATCCTAACTTCCTTTATGTGAAGAGTGACACTCAGCCTATGCAAGTGTATAAGCCAGGTCATGCTTACAATTCAAAATTGTCGCTTGATGGTACAAAGCTTCCAGCTGGTCATCCTGAAGGGATTTTCGATTCTATGGCAAATATCTATTTAGGTGCTGCGAAAGCTATCCGCGGAAAAAGATATAATGATGGTGAGTTTCCAACAATGGAAGATGGCGTACGTGGAATGAACTTTATTGAAGCTACTGTAGAGTCAAATAAGAAAAAGAATATTTGGGTGAAGATGATGAAATAACATCTGCTTAAAACTAATTCAAATAAAACTCCAATGGTTATTTATAACTCTTGGGGTTTTTTATTTTCGCTGAAATACAACCTCGAATTCTTGACAAACAACAATCATACTCTCACGAGGTAATCGTTCAAATTCAGCAAGCTCTCGGGTGTAATAGTCCCAATGTACTTTTTTCCAATGAGCTAATGATTTGTCGCCTTCACCTTCAAGACGGGCGTACTCTTCATCAATACTAAAGAATGGTTTTAGTCTAACTTTTGTGATTTCGATAATGCATTGTGCAACCTCTTCCCAATTAGTAACAACTATAAAATCTCCAATTTTAGGAAGTCTTTCTCCGCGATATTGAAGACCTAAAAGAGAATCTGTAGTTGCTCTTTTAACGCCTTTTTTTACCAATTTGGCACATTCATTAGCATCTTCTTCGTTATCACAAAAATGCTCGGCTTTTGGAGCCTCGTGAAAAACATCTTCTAGGTGATTTTTCAAATAATCACCCCACATATTATTGGCAGAATCGTTGTCCATGAAATCTTAACGTATGGTGGTTAGTTAATATTGTTATTCATGTCTTGGTATAATATCTAAATATAAGAACCTTTTAGGAAAACGTCCCTTTTTTAAATTGTTCTGCAGCATGATTTGCCGCCCTTGCGGTAAAAGCCATATACGTAAGTGAAGGGTTAACGCAGCTAGATGATGTCATAAATGCGCCATCAGTTACATAAACGTTAGGCACTAAATGAACTTGATTGTGCTTATTTAAAATTGAAGTCTTTGAGCTATGACCCATTCTTGCACCTCCCATTTCATGAATTCCTAAACCTGGATAGGAAGATTCTTCGTAAGACTGCACATCATTAAAGCCTGCGGCTTTAAACATGGTCATTATTTCTTTTACGATATCTTTTCGCATATTCATTTCGTTCTCTTTAAACTCCACATCAAAAGCCAATTGCGGAAGGCCCCATTTGTCTTTTTCTGTTGGGCTTAGCGTAACACGGTTATCATCATAAGGTAAAAATTCACCGAAGCCCGTTACGCCTATTGTCCAGCGACCAGGCTTTAGAATTGATTCTTTCAAATCCTTTCCATAACCCATTTCTCCAATAGATTCAGACCAATCACCTCTGCTTGCGGTACCTTGATAACCAAAGCCACGTAGGTACCCTTCTCGTTTTGTCTTTTGATTAAGATTTACAAAGCGTGGTATATAGAATCCATTTGCGCGCCTTCCTTTATAATATTTATCTAAATAACCATCTACTTTAGCGGTAGCCCCTAATTTGTAATGGTGGTCCATTATTCCTCTTCCCAAAGCATCAGAATCATTTCCAAGTCCGTTGGGGAATCGTTTTGATTTTGATTGCAATAGAATTCCAACGGATGCCATTGAAGATGCACATAGAAAAACAACCTTTGCTTTAAAGACTAATTTTTCATTCGTTTCGGTGTCTATTACTCTTACACCGGTTGCCTTCTTTGTTTTCTCATCATATATAACTTCATGAACAATAGAATTTGGTCTAAGTGTCATATTTCCGGTTCGCTCAGCCGCTGGTAATGTGGAAGAATTACTGCTAAAGTAGCCTCCGAAAGGACAACCTCTCCAACAGCGATCTCTATTTTGGCACACGCCACGGCCTTGAATATCTGCGTTAGGATCTGTGATATGCGCTGTTCGACCTATTGTGACCAAACGACCATCATCAAACTTCTCCGCAGTATTTTTTTTGAAGTCTTCCTCAACACAATTTAAATCCATTGCAGGTTGAAATTTACCATCGGGTAAAACTTCCAAGCCTAGTTTTTCTCCACTAACGCCTATATACTCTTCAACTTTGTCATACCAAGGTTCAATATCTTTATATCGAACAGGCCAATCTATACTTATCCCTTCTCTTTTATTTGCTCCAAAATCTATATCACCCCAACGGTAGCTTTGTCGCCCCCAGGTTAATGATCTTCCGCCAACTTGGTAACCACGTATCCAATCAAATCTTTTTGTTTGTACATATGGGTGTTCTAAATCATTAACAAAAAAGTGTTTATTGGTTTGATCAGGAGCCCAATTCAAACGTTTTTGAATATGGTACTGTTTTTTTTCTTCCTTCGTTAGTTCTCCATTGAGAGGCATATCCCAAGGGTCATCATTCATGGTTGGGTAATCTTCAACATGCTTGACCATTCTGCCTCGTTCTAACACTAAGGTCTTTAGCCCATTCTCACATAATTCTTTGGCAGCCCAACCACCACTAATACCTGTGCCTACCACAATGGCGTCATATTCTTCTTCTTGATTCATTGCAATTTTCTTATGGTTTTTATTTGGTATTCCCTATATTTATAACTTAGCTTAAAATGAAATTAAGGAAACGATAATTCCTTAAATATAAGGTTAAATTCCTAATAGCATTCAAACATTTATTTCTAAAAAAAGCAGCACGATATAATGAAGACAATAAAAGGACCAGCAGTATTTTTAGCACAATTTGTAGACGGCAAAGCCCCATTCAATTCTTTAGATGGCATGTGCAAATGGGCAGCAGATTTGGGGTATAAGGGAATTCAGATACCAACATGGGAAAGTTTTCTAATTGATATAGATAAAGCTGCTGAGAGCCAGACCTATTGTGATGAATTAAAGGGAAAGGTAAATTCATACGGACTTGAAATAACAGAACTTTCAACGCATTTGCAAGGTCAATTGGTAGCGGTTAATCCCGCCTATGATTTGATGTTTGATAATTTTGCGCCAGATGCTGTAAAGAATAATCCAAAGGCTAGAACGGCATGGGCAGTTGATGTAGTAAAAAAAGCAGCTACCGCAAGTAGAAGATTAGGAATTAGTGCACATGCAACTTTTTCTGGAGCCTTACTTTGGCATACTATGCACCCTTGGCCACAAAGACCAGCCGGATTGGTTGAAATGGGCTTTGAAGAATTAGCCAAACGTTGGTTGCCAATTTTGAATCATTTCGATGAAGAAGGAGTAGATGTATGTTATGAAATTCACCCAGGAGAAGATTTGCATGACGGTGATACTTTTGAGCGCTTTTTAGCTGCAACAGGAAATCATAAGAGAGTAAATATACTATACGACCCAAGTCACTTTGTTTTACAACAATTAGATTATCTAGCATATATTGATCACTATCATGAGTTTATTAAATCATTTCATGTAAAAGATTCTGAATTTAACCCAACAGGAAAAAAAGGAGCTTTTGGCGGATATAATGATTGGGGAGATCGTGCCGGTAGATATCGTTCTTTAGGAGATGGTCAAATCGATTTCAAAACCATTTTCTCAAAATTAACCCAATATGGGTGTGATGTATGGGCCGTTATGGAGTGGGAATGCTGTATCAAGAGCCCTGAACAAGGAGCTCGTGAGGGTGCAATCTTTATTCAAGATCATATCATTGAGGCTACTGAAAAAACTTTTGATGATTTTGCAGGAGCAGATGTTGATAAGGAAATGCTCAAAAAAATATTAGGAATATAATAGTAACATAAATCAACCACAATGAAAAATCTTCTATTTAGCGCTCTTTTGGCTACCCTTGTCATCGGATGTAAAGAAAAAACAAAGGAAACTGTTAATGAGGCAGCTTCCGATGAAATGGCAAAGACAGAGATGGTGGTTCCAACCAATGAATGGAAAATTATTTTTGACGGTAAAACTTTCGATGGTTGGCATGAATATAAAAAAGAGAATGTTTCAGATCATTGGAAGATTGAAGACGGGGCAATGGTTTTCTATCCGCCTAAAGAAAGGAAAAACAAGGAAAG
>CALLIG010000001.1 GCA_938009735.1 uncultured Flavobacteriaceae bacterium | reverse complement strand
CTCGATCTAGAGCATGATCAAGATTTTGACTTTCAGAATATCTATATACAGATAGAGACGATATTCCCCAATGGTGAGTCGGTACAAGATGTACTCCCACTAGAGCTCAAGTCAGATGCTGGCTCATGGGCAGGAGACTGTAGCGGAGACCGATGCAACATCCGATTTAACTTGATCGATAAGACCGCTTTTCAGTATATAGGTGAGCATACAATCAATATCAATCAGTACGGTCGTAAAGATAATTTAGGTGGGGTATATGCGCTAGGATTGCATATGGAAGTGCTTGGGGAGTAGGGGTTTTTGTTTTCACAAATAGTATGTTTTGGTACAGGGATACTTTAAGAGCTATGCTTTAGGGTAGGGCATTGTTATGAATGCTTATGTTGTTATGTCAGATACGGTATTTAACACTTTTAGCAGTGTGATGTATCACCTATCAATGGATTTGATTATCTTGCTTTTGAAAACAGGAGTGTACTAGAAACGAGTGTAGATTTCAGATAGACTTCATTGTTAATTGTATTGCTTATGTATGCGGAGCTTCTGTTGTGATTGTGTATTTGAGTTATCTATAATGCAAAGAAAACCAAATGAGTAAAAATAGAGATGATTTTTCAGAACCAACTAAAAGGAATTTGGCAAGAAGAGTCAATTACAAATGTAGTTTTCCAGAATGTTTGAAGCCAACAGAAGGGCCTCATACTGACCCAAACAAATACCTATCTGTCGGAGTTGCTGCGCATATATCTGCCGCATCTGAAACAGGTCCAAGATATAATGAGGATTTATCAGAGGCTGAGCGAAAGGATATTACCAATGGAATATGGTTATGTGAGACTCACGCTAGAATGATTGATAAGGATGCAAAAAGATATCCAGTTGAAACTTTAAATGAGTGGAAAACCATTTCCGAAGGAATTGCACTCAAAGAACTCGAAGGTATTAAAGCTGAAGAAAAAGTTGCTAATCCAATTTTAGAAGCGGAAATTAGATTTGCGAGTGGTGGGCAAACTAACAATGGATTTAATTTTGCTGCAACATTTAAGGAGCATGGAGGTAAAGGTCCTATCTCACCTCTTCAAAAACTATACAACTTTACTCAACATTGGCACTATCAATTAGTAATTTATAACAATTCGACAAAACCTGCATTTAACATCCAGCTCAACAATAATTCTCCACTTACATATATAGAAAAGGTATCCAAAGTCAACAATCTTGCACCTTTAGAATCTATGAAAGTAGATATTCACTTAGATAAGCCGTTTGTTGGAATGGGGAAAGATTCATCGAAAATTATAAAAGCTTTTGTGCCTAAAGACCTAATTGATAAAACGGTAGAACTAAAGTATTTAAATGAGAATAGAGATGAAATTGTCTCAATCTTAACCTTTGAGGAAGATGGGATTTCAAATAAAGTTCTTGTTAGCAAAGATGAAGAATGAAACTCCATAGAACACTGAGTATAATAAAATCTTTGCTATCGCTGCAGACTCAATATACTTTTGGACGTTAGAGGTTATGAAGAAAAGTAAACATCGGCAAAAAAAAAAATCAATATGATTATAAGCGTTTTGGAGATTCTAATAATTATCTTAATAATATTCATTTCTGTTTATCCAAGAATTGACCAATATCAAGACAAAAGAAAAAAGGGATTTTGGAAGCGCTTAAAACCTCAAGGAAAAACATTACTAATAGCTGGATTAGTTCTTCTAATCTTAAGAAGTTATTCCGTTTACAAATCAAGTGAAATAAAATATGGTGAATTAAAACCTAAAATTAGCTTGACCGATATAAATTTTAATCCAACAAAAAATGGACAAATTGAAACAGAGATACATTTCACCAACACAGGAAAGCTTTCTTTGGAAAATTGTAAAGTGAAAATCAAGATGTTTAAACTGAAAGGAGAAGAAATTTTGACATTACATAAGTTAGATGGAAACGCATTTTATGCTAGCGGTAATACAATTGAGATAAATCCAAATACTATAGAACATATTTCTACTCTTCTACCTAAAAAGGTAGATTTTAAAGATTTAAATAGTTCGTATTTAATGTTCAGTTTGTCAGGTGAAGATGCATTTACCAATTATGATGAATACTTCTTATGTTATTTCCCGAAACTTGATTTGAATTCAAGAAATAACAGGTATCGAAAAATTGATAGAAGTGACCCGATTTTTATAAAAGTATTAAACGAATTTAAATAAGAGAACACAACCGCTAACATTAAACAACAAATGTCTGTGGGTGCAGGGTAACGCCACGGCATTTTTGGTGATGTTGTACTTAACATCTCTCGGTGATTTCTAGCACAGTGCAATTTCAAAAGTTGAGACTGCTATTCCATGAGTAGTATTTATACTTCAGTTTGGTTGAACTCGTTATGGGCTGTTAAAAATACGGTCTTAAATTTTGTCTCAATGAACAAAAAAACACAAAGTTCCCTAAACTAGAACTGAATTAATTATATTTGTGTTGTGAGGGTACTATCTAAAAGAACATTGAGGGAATTCTGGTTGAAACATGAAGATTGTGAAAATCAGCTATTAGGCTGGTATAAGGAAGTGAAATTGTCTCAATACCAATCTTCAGATGAATTCTTAGCTGCATTTACAAACTGCAGATCTATTGGGAAAAGTAGATATATCTTTAACATCAGAGGGAATAAATATCGCTTAGTGATTAAAGCAAATTTTGATTTGAAAACTATATGGATAAGATTCATTGGGACACATAGTCAATATGACAATATAAATGCATTAGAGATATGAATTGGACAATAATTTCAACAGAACAGGAATACGGACGAGCACTTGATAGATTAGAATTGATTTTTGATTCTACACCTAAAGACCAAACATTCAAAGAGGCTGAATTGCTTGCAATGCTCATTGAAAATTATGAATTAGAAGTTGAACCAATCTTTCCAGATCCAGATCCGATTGAGGTAATTAAATTCAAAATGGAGCAAAATAATATGAGAAACAAGGATTTAGCAGAAATAGTTGGAGGCAAAAGTAAAGCATCTGAAATTCTAAACAAAAAGAGAAAACTTACTCTTAAAATGATCAGACAGATCAATAAAATTTTAGGTATCCCAGCCGAAGTATTAATAGGAGAATACGAACTAGTGAAATAAAACGTATAGTTATAAAGTATGACTTTGCCAGATTTTCCTCTATTGTCCGTCGGGTGCGCTAACTATTTCTTCAGCTCATTAAGTTAGCATAGTAGACTAGTACTCAAGCAAGTCATTTAAGTAGTTCCAATCAAGAACTAGCATTCTTTAGCCCCATCATTGCGAGTCTTCTTTTTGGAGCTCGTTCTAGTACTTTGTCAAACTGTTGTTGTGCTTCTTCCTCCACTTTAGTGGCTTTTGTCCTCCATTTTTTAGTTGCTTTTTTGTCTTTGTTGCACAATGATAAAGATGCCTATAACTGTTACTCCAATAGCCATTTAATCGAATACAAATAGAGATACCTAAATGATTTGATTGGCAAGAAGATAGGCGTAACTGTAATTACAACCTTATCATCTAGTAATAAAACAAATAAGTATAGAAAAATGGATTATCTTTACATGACATCGTGTTCGAGTAAAGTGAATTGAATAAACTATGCATATAAAATGAATAAATGGACTTTATCTGAATTGCCTGTAAATCAAATACTTGAATCTGTTAAGGTGCTTAAAATGCTGCCCAAAGCACATGCTGCACTCGCTGAATTGAAGGGGATTGCGTCTACTATACCAAATCAGAACATTCTTATAAATTCAATTACGATACAGGAGGCAAAAGATAGTTCTGCAATTGAGAACATAATTACAACTCATGATGAATTGTACAAATCGGAGTTAAATCTGATGAAGTCAATAGAATCCAAAGAAGTTCAAAATTATATTGCTGCATTGAAAACTGGGTATGACTTAGTGATTAAAGATACTCTCTTGAAAACATCAACTATACTAAAAATTCAAGAAAAATTAGAACAGAATAAAGCAGGTTTTAGAAAAGTGCCAGGAACAGTTTTAAGGAATTCGCAAACGGGTGAAATAATTTATGAACCACCACAGGACCCTAAAACAATTGTGGATTTAATGCAAAATCTGCAGAAATTTATAAATGATGATAAGATGTCAGATTTAGATCCTATAGTAAAAATGGCAATTATTCATTTTCAATTTGAGAGTATTCACCCATTCTATGACGGAAATGGAAGAACAGGAAGGATTATAAATATCCTATATCTGATTGCGCAAAACTTGTTAAATGTTCCTGTTTTATACTTGAGTTCATACATTATTAGAAATAAGGGAAAATATTATGAATTGCTTCAGGGTATACGAACATCAAATAACTGGGAAGAGTGGATTATTTATATAATAAACGCAGTAGAAGTAATATCGAAAGAAACGATTGACCTCATTTTAGAGATAAAGGATCAAATGCAATTATCTAAATTGGAATTACGTAGTACTTATAAATTCTATAGTCAAGATTTGCTTAATAATCTATATAAGCACCCATACACAAAAATTGAATTTGTAGTGCAAGATTTAAAGGTTTCACGCCTGACAGCAGCGAACTATCTAAATCAGCTATCAACAGATGGAATACTAAGAAAAGAGAAAATAGGTAAATCTAATTACTATGTAAATGATAAATTATTTGAAATACTCCTAAAAAGAAACAGAGGGTGATCCGGTCAAATTAATTAAAGTAACTCATTTCAAACGTATCATTCTACAGTATATATCAACCTTTGTTGTAGGCTTTCTTATTAATACAAATTAGGTTAATAGTAATTATTTAGCCATTCGCCGACTACAAACTAGCATGCTCTAGTCCCATCATTGCTAGTCTTCTTTTTGGAGCTCGTTCTAGTACTTTTTCAAACTGTTGTTGAGCTTCTTCCTTCCTATTCTGTGTTATTAACCATTCTCCATAGAGTTCAAAAGATGGTTTTACAATATTGGGTGGTCCAAATGTAAAAGTAGCTTCTTCCTCCACTTTAGTGGCTTCGGTCATCCATTCTTCGGCAGCCTTGTCGTCTTTGTTAAGCAATGCCATAGATGCTTTTAACTCATACTCCAATACCTTTATGCTATTGACTTCATTGACTGATGGAGGTTGCAAGTATCTAGATACACCACTACACATTTTTGGAGATCCGATCACCATTTGGGTTTCAGCTTTTGACCGCATACTATACAGTGTATTGATGGCAGTATTTAATGCCTCTTTGTTGTTGGTATGATAGCCCGCCATACCTTGAGTAAATACTTGCACTCCTTTGATCAGTAAGTTCAGTTTGTCAAGCTCTACATTATGATTGGTGATAGAGTCTGCCCAGTTACCTGTTTCTGTTAGGTAGTCCGCTTTCATCATGATGAAGTGAGCACGGGCCTTGCTTGACGGCTTTTCTTCACAGTACTGTTTCATGTTATAGACCATCTCTTTGGCTTTCTCAGTATTTCCTTTTTGGAGATATCCGTACATCAGCCATTTGTATGCATGGTATCCTCTAGCGTCATTGTCTAGTTCCTTTTTA